>CAMBWG010000332.1 GCA_945871415.1 uncultured Desulfovibrio sp. | reverse complement strand
CCCCCAACGCGCTTTTTCAAGGGGGTATGGGCGGGCGACAGGCTTCTTTATGGGTATGTGCAGAGGAACGCCGCATCGGGCGGTTTCCTTTTTTCTTCCCGGTCAACAGACATATTCGCGGGAGAGGTTTTTCGATGATGCAGTTTCTGAAGGACAAGGCCCTTGGTTCCCTTATGGCGGCCCTGCTGTCCTGCGGCATGGCCACGTCCGTCACGGCGCAGGAGGTCGACGTCGCGCCGACGCAGGAACCCGCCGGACAGGCGGAACAGGCCGGGCAGGCCGCGTCGGACGCTGCCCCCGCCGTCGTCAGGACGGCTTCCAAAGCATCCTCCGGCCTGCCGCTGGCAATTCTGCCCTTGCAGGAGGGCGTGCCGCTGCGCGCCGCTGATCCGGAAAGCGTTGTTCTCTGGCCGGGTGGCGCGCGCATTACCGCGCATGAAGAGCTGACTCCCGAAACCTCGCCGGACGGTACGGAAGCCTTTTTTGTCGTGCCTGCCGGCGCGCGGGATCTGGAAATTGCTGTGGAAGGCGGCCGTCTGCTGCGCTGGAGTTCCACTCCCTGCTTCCTGCCGGCGCAGGGCGGTCTTGCCCTTGAGCGGCAGGAAGCGCAGGAAAATCTGCGCGCCCTGAGAGGCGAGCAGGCCATGCTGCGCGCCGTGCTGGATACCTGGACGACACGTCCTGTGACGCAGCCGGGGCAGGATCTGGAGCAGCTGGCTTCCCGCCTCGAAACCCGTGTTCCGGCGCTGGTGTCCCGTCTTGCTCAGGTCACCGACATTATTACCGCCCTGGAAGAGGTGGAAAAGAAGCGCCCCGCGCTCTCCGACAAGGGGCAGAAGATTCTGCTGGAACTTCGGGACGCCGGGGCCTCCGTGGTGGTGCGGTATCGGTACACGCTGCCCGATTGCGGCTGGCAGCCCCGTTATGTCTTTGATGCCATTCCCGACGAAAGCGGCAAAAACGCCAACGTCCGGGTACGTCTGGAGGCCTCTGTACGCCAGTTTTCCGGTATGGACTGGCGGAAAAGCCGTCTGTTCCTTGCCTTGCGGCCGCATGATATGGTAGCCCCCCCGTCCCTGCCGCAGTGGGTTGTTGACGACATGCCGCAGGCCAGAGCCATGCCCATGATGGCGGGCGCGCCGCGTCAGCGTGCTGTCGCTATGAAGGCCGCGGATGCCGTGAACGAGGAAATTTCTCTGAATACGGAAGGGCAGGACGCCCGCTGGGAAGTGTCCACCCCGGGGCTGCCTCAGGGCGAAAGCGTGGTGACGCTGCGCGACGAAGTCTGGACGGCGGCGCTGGAACGTGTGGCGCGTCCCGATGAGAACGACGGTCGCGTCTGGCTGACGGCAAAGGCCGATTTGCCCGCCGGCTCCGTCTGGCCCGATGGTCAGGCCTCCTTCCAGCTGGAAGGCATTCCGGCCGGGGAGCGGTTCTTTGCCGTGAAGGACGGCAAGGCGCAGCTCTTTTTCGGCGTTGATCCCCGCGTGACTGTGAGCGTTCAGGCCGACGGCCGTCGTCGCGGTGAGGCGGGCATCGTCAACCGTCGCCGTCAATGGAGCTGGGCCTGGGACTATACGGTGAATAACGGCCGCTCCACGCCCGTGCAGGTGCGTCTGGAACGCCCCTGTCCGCATATCGTGGACAAGAATGTTACCGTCACCTACGACGATACCCCCAAGGCGACTCTCGACGACAGGGACAATGCGATCTTCTGGCTGCTTGATGTGCCCGCCGGAGGCAAGGCGGAAGTGCATCACGGGCTGACCATCACCGCCCCCGCGGACAGAAAGATCAATCCTGTCGCCCCGTAGGGTAACGCTGCATGTTTTTTCCGGGGGAAGGCCTCCATCCTTCCCCCAACGTATTTTATTCCAGAGCGTTTCAGCTTTGAAAAAGATGAAACGCGAGGCGGCGGCACAGCGCCTCCCGGCAAAAAGTCGGCGGAAAAACTGAGCTTTTTCCGCGAAGCGACGGGCTGCATGGTATGAAACGCAACGCGTTTCAAACTGAAAATGCTCTAATACGGACGCCGGAGGGGCAGCCGGGTCATGCAGGCTGCTTCTCCGGCGTCCGACAGTATTGTTTCAAGGAGTTTTCATGTCGTACGGACGTTTTTTTCGGTGCGGTCTGGGGGCGCTGACCCTCTCCCTTCTGCTGGCGCAGCCGGCGGATGCCCGTCAGGATATGACGGCCGCCGAGGCGAAGGCCCTGCTGGATAATCCTCCCGCCGGGCTTGTTCTTCTGGACGTGCGCACGCCGGGGGAATTTGCGGCGGGACACATTAAGGGCGCCGTCAATATGAATTCTCTGGAGCCCGATTTTCTGCAACGCGCGGCGCAGCTTCCCCCGGACGCGCCGCTGCTGATTTACTGCCGCTCCGGCAATCGTTCGAGCTCCATTATCGAGCGCATGGAAAAGGCCGGCATCAGGAATGAAATCTATCATCTTGAACACGGCATCAATGACTGGAACGCCGCCGGACTGCCGTTGACGCGGTAGAGCGTCCACCTTTGAAAAAGGTGAAACGCGAGGCGGCGGGGCACAGCGTCGTCAGGATCTAACTGAGCGGAAAAACAGTGTTTTTCGCGAAACGACGGGCCCTGCTGAAAATACTCTGGAAGTGCCGGGTTTTCATGGCTGCGGGGGACGGACATGGACAGGATGAAGCGGAATGGCCTTGCGACTTCTGAACAATGACGATTACGAACGGGACTGGCCCGTCTGGAAGAAGGCGGCGCTGGAAACGGCGCAGGGGGACCCCTTCTGTTGTCAGCCTGTCTGGCAGTTGTCCTTTCATCGCAGCTTTGCCGAAACGTGTCGTGTTGATCTGCGACAGGGCGACGGCTGCATGCTGGCCTTTACCGAGCAGGCGGCGCCGTCGGGGCAGCGTTGTCTGGTTCCGCTGGAACCGTCCTGGTTTTTCGGTTCTCCGCTGCTGGGGAACGGATCTCTGGAGCTGCTGGCCGAGGCGCTGGAGGACTGGACCGGCAAGTACGGCTTCTGCCCTGATATCCTGATCAGCGGCATGCTTCGGCGAAGCGCGTTCTTTGCCCGTCTGGTGCGGGGCTTCAGCAGGATTTTTCATTGTTATCTCTATCAGGAAAGCCGGCAATGTTCCGCTTCGCTGGCCGGGGGGCTGGACGGCTTCCTGTCCCGGCGTTCGGCAAATCATCGGCATAAGCTGAAAAAATGCGCCCGGCGCGCCGCGGAGGCCGGTGTCAGTTTTGAGCGCTGCCGCCCCCTGTCGACGGAGGAGGCGCAGGCGACCTTTGCGCGTATGCTGGCCGTGGAAAAACAGAGCTGGAAGGGCATCGGGCATTGCGGCATGGCCGAACCTCCCAGCAGTCGTTTCTATTCCATTCTTCTGGCGGCGCTGGCCCGCACCGGCGATGCCCGCGTC
>CAMBWG010000331.1 GCA_945871415.1 uncultured Desulfovibrio sp. | reverse complement strand
TGACCTATCTCTTCGCCCGACGTAAGCCGCTGATACTGTACGGCTCGCTCTAATTTGAACAGAGCTACGCGGGCATCGAGGGCGACTCCGCTTCCGGCGCGGAGCTGGCGGCCCTGCTCTCCGCGCTGGCGGAAGTCCCGGTGCGCCTTGATCTGGCCTTTACCGGAGCCGTCAGTCACACGGGGCAGATTATGGCCGTTGGCGGCGTCACCCGTAAAATTGAAGGCTTTTTCAAGGTCTGCGCACGGCACGGTCTTACCGGCACCCAGGGCGTGCTCATCCCTGCCGACAACGTGGATCATCTCATGCTGGCCCCCGACGTTCTTCAGGCAGTGGAAGACAAAAAATTTGCCATCTATCCCATTACCAGCATTGAAGAAGCCCTGTTCCTGCTTACCGGTCTGCCCGCGGGCAGACGGCGCAAGGACGACACCTTTACCCCCGGCAGCCTCTATGCGCTGGTGGATCGCCGTCTGGAACAGCTCGGCGAATACGCGCAGAATGCTTTTGACTCCAGGCGCCGCAAGCGCCGGAAAAGCTAGGCGTTGTCTGTTGGGGGAAGGGAAAAACCTCATCTCTGCTGTCGATGCCCGCAGCTTCCTGTGTCGCAACGGGCACGGCCTGCGGCCGCCATCCGGTCGCTGCCGGCGCGAGAGGTTTCCCTTCCCCCCGCCCCCCCGCCCGGCGCCCCGCGCGCGGGGTCAGGAGGGGACCGGATGTTGGACAGAATCTTCCAGCATTTCTATTCATTTGAAATAAATTGTAAATTTGTATTAACAGACCCTAGAGGGTTTCCCCCTTGAAAAGGGGGAAACGCGAGGCGGCGGTACAGCGCCGCAAAAATTCTTCCTTTCTCTTTTCCGCTTTTCCCTCCTGTACATTTCCCCCGGCAAACTTTCCGAACCTCCCGCCATTCATTCCGACACGCCGCAGCGTACCCTCCGGCCCGGAGCCGGGATAGCTGCGGAAGATTTTTCCTCCGTGCGCTGTCCGGCCATAAAATTTAAACGGGAAAATCTTCACGATACTGTTGACTTGGTTACGCTGACTGCGTAATCAAACATAGACGGAATATCGACGGTTCGACGGTATGGTGCCGCCGACGGCTTCCTCGACAGGAAACATTCTGCCGTGTCACCCCTCATCAGCTGATGTCATGCACACAAAGAACAAGAAAGAAGCGCTGCTTCAGGCCGCCAAGGAACTCTTCGGCGAATGCGGGTATGTGGAAACGACCTTCAAAAAAATTTCCGACCGTGCCGGAGTTGCCCTCGGCCTCCTGACGCATCATTACGGCAATAAGGAAAAGCTCTTTCTGGCATCCGGGCTTGATGTGCTGGAGCATTTTCTGGCCCGCCTGAAAGAGGCGACGGCCAATGCCAATAACGGTTTTGATGCCGTTATGCGTTTTTGCAAGGCATATCTTGACTTTTCCATCGATCCGTCGTCCAACTGGCTGGTGCTGGTGCGTTGTTCGCCCTATAGCGACATGAAGACAAAAACCGACAGGGAACTCATGGAGGCCAAGTTTGCCGAAGTGCCCGCCATGCTGACGGCCCTGCTGGAAAGCGGCGTGCGCGACGGCAGTCTGGTGGAACTGGACTGCAAGACCACGGCCCACGTCATCATGTCTCTCATGGTCGGCGCCAACCGTACGCGGGTTCTCTCGCCCTATGCCCCCCCGGATCTGTACGATGAAACGCTGCTTTTCATCGCGCGTTCCATCAAGGCCTGAGCTCCCGCCCCCCTATAGCAGAAACGACGCTCTCCCGGATTCCCCCCTCCGCGAAAGCAAGAGGAGACTACCCATGTCCTACGCCCAAAAGGTAATTGAAGATCTGAAACAGCGTTACGCGCACGAAACCGTCTTCCTTCAGGCCGTGCAGGAAGTGCTCTCCACCCTGCAGCCCGCGCTCGACAAGGATTCCAAGTACGAAAAGAACAAGATTCTGGAGCGCATCGTCGAACCCGAGCGCATCATTACCTTCCGTGTGGAATGGGTGGACGACAAGGGGGAAATCCAGGTCAACCGCGGTTACCGCGTGCAGTACAATTCCGCCATTGGTCCCTACAAGGGCGGTCTGCGCTTCCATCCCAGCGTCAACCTCGGCGTGCTGAAATTCCTCGGCTTTGAGCAGATCTTCAAGAATTCCCTCACCGGTCTGGCCATCGGCGGTGCCAAGGGCGGCTCCGACTTTGACCCCAAGGGCAAATCCGAAAACGAAGTGATGCGTTTCTGCCAGGCCTTCATGACCGAGCTGTACCGCCATATCGGCGCGACCATCGACGTGCCCGCCGGCGACATCGGCGTGGGCGGCCGTGAAGTGGCCTACATGTACGGCATGTACAAGCGCCTCACCAAGAGCTACGAAGGCGTGCTTACCGGCAAGAACCTGCTCTTCGGCGGTTCGCTGGCCCGCACGGAAGCCACCGGTTACGGCGCGGTCTATTTTGCCCAGAACATGCTGGAAGATCGCGGCGAAAGCCTCGAAGGCAAGAAATGCGCGGTTTCCGGCGCGGGCAACGTGGCTACCTACTGCTGCGAAAAGCTCTATCACGTAGGCGCCACGCCTGTGACCGTCTCCGACTCCCGCGGCATGATTTACGACGACAAGGGCATCAACGTGGAAGTGCTCAAGCAGGTGAAGGAAGTGGAACGGGCTTCTCTGACCCGTTACGCCGAACTGGTGCCCGGCGCGACCTATACCCCTGTCAGCGCCTACCCGCAGGGCCGCAACGCCGTGTGGAGCGTCCCCTGCTTCGCCGCCTTCCCCTGCGCCACGCAGAACGAGCTCAATCTTGCCGACGCCGAAGAGCTGCTCAAGAACGGCTGCAAGTGCGTGTCCGAAGGCGCCAACATGCCTTCCACCCTCGACGCCACCAATGCCTTCCTCAAGGCGGGCATTGCCTACGGTCCGGCCAAGGCGGCCAACGCCGGCGGCGTAGCCACCAGCCAGCTTGAAATGCAGCAGAACGCGGGCATGCAGAGCTGGACGTTTGAGACCGTTGACAGCAAGCTCAAGGACATCATGGGCAATATCTTCAAGAATGCCTCCGAAACCGCCAAGGAATTCGGCCAGCCCGGCAACCTCGTGCTCGGTGCCAATATCGCCGGCTTCCGCAAGGTGGCCGACGCCATGATCGCTCAGGGCGTTCTGTAATTCGCATCTGAGGCAGCACATAAAAGGGGGAGACTTCTCGCAAGAGAGCCTCCCCCTTTTTTATTCACACAGCGCCAAAGCCCTGCGTGTCATGCAGGATCATCCCAAAGGCACAGAGCCCCCGCCCCCTCCCGACGGAGAAAAAATGGATAGGGTTTTGGGAAAGGGCATGTCAGATGCTCATCCTTTGAAAAATCCTTGGTACGGCTCTTGTGCCACCTTTGAAAAGCGCGCTGGGGAAAGGATGGGGGCCTGGGGGGAAGG
>CAMBWG010000330.1 GCA_945871415.1 uncultured Desulfovibrio sp. | reverse complement strand
TCACGTCCATGATCACGCCGCCTTTCAACATTTCAGCCAGACCGGTTTTCAGGCGAAGGGTGCCTTGTTCCATCGTATAACCTCCATGACACCGCAGCTGCACGGTATCGCTAAAGAACGTTGCCCGACACGCCCGGAAATTCCCCCGGGGCGCGTCGCAGGCTGGTTATATGCAATTCCTGCGCCCCTGACAATCCCGGCAGACCGGGCTTTGGCGGGCGGGAACGGGCGACGGGGCTCAGAACAGTTTCAGTTTGAAACGCAGTGCGTTGCAAAACATGCGACCTGTCGTTTCGCGGAAAAAGTGCGGCTTTTCCATCCGCTTCGGGCCGGGCGACGTCGTGCCGCCGCCTCGCGCTTCACCTTCTTCAAAGGTGAAACATTCTAGTCGTCCAGAGCCGGATCGGCGGGCATGCCCCTGCCGTGGGCGCGCAGGATTTCCAGCGCTTCGTCCCGGGTGGGAACACGCCCCTTACAGCGGGGATTCTGAAGGCGGTTCTCGGGGCAGTAGCCCAGCTGAACGCAGCTGGGACCGGCCCCGACAAAAAGGTCGGGAGCGGCTTCGCGGCACAGCCGGAGCATGGTGCGGGCCAGATGGCGGATTTCATGCTGGGCGTTGCGGCAGCAGCGGATGGAGAACCAGTCGTGCAGGGCGTGGGCGTTCATGCCGATGATGGCCTTGAATTCCGTGGCCTGCGGCTTGAGATAGCGCAGGTCCTCTTCCGGCAGACCCTGATCCACGCCCGCTTCATACCACTGACGGGAAATGTCGGCCAGATCATGCCCCGTCAGCGTGACGGTATGGCCGTCGGGCAGGGTGACGGGAGCCGCAAAGTTGCGCGCATTTTCGGGGTAGACCACGGAAAAGGCGCGCTTGCCGTTGAGTTCCGCCCGGCCGGACTTGATAAGGTAGGAGGCAAGGCGTTTGCGCACAAGCTGGGTTTCCGTCACGCGCGAATAGCCTTCCACGGCAAAAAGAAAAAAGTCGAATTCCAGCGCGGCCCTGTGTCCGCTGGAAAGGATGTTGCGCACGATTTCGCGCGAGTAGGGGGAGGCCGCAATATCTTCGAGGCTGCGCTCGCTGCGGACAAAGCGGGCTGCAACATCCGTATATATCTTGCCGCCGCCCGCCAGCAGCAGCACCTTGCCTTCGCCTGTGATTCGTTCCTGCAACATGCTGTCTCCTTGTGATAATGTCGCCTTCGCAGCCACAGCATGCCAAAGTCCCGCCTAAAGATCGAGCGCCTGTCCGCCCTTGTGGTACGAAGGCCGGCGGGCTATGGTTGTGCGACGAACTCACTCCAGACAAAGAGGTTTGTCATGACGACGATTATTGATGGAAAGGCCACGGCGCAGGCCGTGCGCGCCGAACTCAAGGAAGAAATCGCCGCCCGCTGCAAGGACGGTCTGCGCGCCCCCGGACTTGCCGTTATTCTGGTAGGGGAGGACCCGGCATCGCAGGTCTACGTCCGCAACAAGGAGCGGGCCTGCCAGGATACGGGCATTCTCTCGCTGCCCTATCGGCTGCCCGCCGATACCTCGCAGGAGGCGCTGCTTGCCCTGATTGCCGAGCTGAATGCCCGGCCCGATGTGGACGGTATTCTGTTGCAGCTGCCTCTGCCCTCCGGGCTGGACGCCTCCCGCTGTCTGCTGGCCATTGATCCCGCCAAGGACGTGGACGGCTTTCATCCCGAGAACGTGGGGCGGCTTTCCCTCGGGCTGCCGGGCATGGTTTCCTGCACGCCCGCGGGCGTTATCGAACTGCTGCGCCGCTACAACCTGCCCACGCGCGGCAAAAAGGCCGTTGTCGTGGGACGTTCCGATATCGTGGGCAAGCCGCTGGCCCTGCTGCTGGCCCGTTCCGGTGAATTTGGCGACGCCACGGTGACGCTGTGCCATTCGCGGACGGCCAACCTTGCGGAGGAATGCCGCAGCGCTGATTTTCTGTTCCTTGCCGTGGGGCGTCCGCGTATGGTGACGGGCGATATGGTCAAAAAGGGCGCCGTCGTCATTGACGTGGGCATCAACCGTACGGACAGCGGGCTGTGCGGTGACGCCGATTATGACAGCGTTTTTCCGCAGGCGTCCGCTATTACGCCCGTTCCCGGCGGCGTGGGGCCCATGACCATCGCCATGCTCCTTAAAAATACCGTGGATGCGTGGAAGGCCCGGACATAGAGCATTTCCGGTTTGAAATGCTTCGCATTTCAAATCATACGGGCCGGGCGGCGCTGTACCGCCGCCTCGCGTTTCATCTTTTTCAAAGGTGAAACGCCGCTGAGAGCGGACCGGGGGAAGGGATTCACTCCCTCCCCCGACGCGCCGTGTCCGGGAGAGTCCGTCACGGCAGCCGTTCCCGAAAAGGCGGGAGCACGGGCAGGGGGCAAAATCCGCAAAGCGCGGGAGCCTGCAAGGATGAAACGCCGTTTTTTCCCTGCAGGAATCGTGCAATCCGGTGCGCTTGCCAGAATCGCGGCGATGGCGTATGTGCGAATCATTCCCCCCTTCAACAAATGAGGAATATCATGTACCGCAATGCAAAAAATGTCGGTCATTATATGATAGGTCTGGGCGCGCTTGCCCAGCTGGGCGATCTGCTGGCTCCCCGGCGCGCTCAGGGCGGCCCGGCCGTTTTCTTCCTGGACCATTTCTTCAAGGATCATGACCTTGCTTCCCGCCTGCCGGTGGAAGACAGGGACCTCGTCGTGTATGTGGACACGACCGAAGAGCCTACGACGGACAGCGTGGACGGCTACACCGCGCAGGTGAAAACCTTCCTGGACGGCAAGCTGCCCTGCGCCCTGCTGGCCTTTGGCGGCGGCTCCACCATGGACACCTGCAAGTGCGTGGGCAACCTCCTGACCAATCCCGGCAAGGCCGAGGATTATCAGGGCTGGGAGCTGGTGCAGCATCCCGCCCCCTACAAATTTGCGGTGCCGACGCTGGCGGGCACGGGTTCCGAAACGTCGCGCACAGGCATCATCTGCAACGAGGCCAAGAATCTCAAGCTGGGCATGAACAGTGACTACACCATGTTCGATCAGGTCCTGCTTGATCCGGCCCTGACGGCCAGCGTCCCCCGCGAGACGTATTTCTTCACGGGCATTGACACCTATATGCACTGTTTTGAAAGCCTGTCCGGCTCCTATCGCAACGTGGTGGTGGATGCGCTGGCCTCCAAGGCCATCGATCTCTGCCGCGACGTATTCCTGAACGGGGACATGATGAGCGATGAAAACCGGGAAAAAATGATGATTGCCTCCTATCTCGGCGGCATGGCCGCCGGTTTTGTGGGCGTGGTGCATCCCATTTCCGCCGGTCTGAGCATGGTGCTGCACATGCACCACAATATCGCCAACTGTTATGCCCTGTCCGTGCAGGAAGACATCTATCCCGATGAATATCGCGAAATGCACAAGATGATGGAAAAACAGGGTAT
>CAMBWG010000329.1 GCA_945871415.1 uncultured Desulfovibrio sp. | reverse complement strand
CGGCGCTTGACGCCGTGGCCGACACCAGCGGCGGTCAGCCGCAATGGTTCGACGAGAGCCTCAACGTCTGCGAAGAAGCCGACGTATTCTACCGCGTGGCGCACGACTGGAAGCTGGATTATGTGGATGCTCCTCTGACCATCTGGCGGGTACACGGCGGCAATACCACCTTCCGCAAGTTCGGGCAGTTCGCGGATGAAACCCTGCGGATTCTGGACAAGCACCGCGCTCTCTATCCCGGCTATGACGCGGCCTGGCCGGATCTGGTCCTGCTGCTGCGCCAGCGGGCGGCCTTCCAGAAGGCCGTCAGCCTCTGGCGCGAAGGCAGGGGCGGGCAGGCCCGCGAAACCCTGCGCCCCTGGCGCGACAGCTGCCGCAAGCACCGGCTGTTCTGGCTGGCCAGCTATTTGCCCGGCATCTGCTTCGACACGGCGGCCCGCATTTACTTTGCCATTCCGCAACTGCTGCGGCGCGGGCAGAATTGACGCAACGCCGCCCGAGCGGATGCCCCATAGAACATTTTCAGTTTGAAACGCTCCGGAGCTGAGTTACCGCTTCATCTTTCTTCCGGGGGAAGGAAACCCCATCCTTCCCCCGGCGCGCTTTTTCAGGAAGAAAAGAGGCATATCCGGCAAGCACGCTCTATTCATCTGAAATGAATTATAATTTATATGAGATATTCTGAACGACACGGGAGATGACAGGCATGATTTTTGACCATCCGGCGGTACAGGCTCTCGGCGCGGGAACGCTGACCTGGCTCTCCATCAGCGCGGGCGCGGCTCTGATATTTGCCCGCAAGAACTTTTCCCGTTTCCTGATGGACTGCCTGCTTGGCGTGGCCGGCGGCATGATGCTGGCGGCCGCCTCGCTGGGACTGCTTTCGCCGGCGCTGGAAATGACAATGTATCTCGGGCGCCTCTCCTTCCTGCCCGTTGTCTGCGGGCTGGCGCTGGGCGCGGCCTTTCTCCTCGGACTGGATAAGGTACTGCCGCACCTGCACGCCATGCAGGATTCCGTTGAGGGCGTCGATGCCCGCTGGCGTCGCAGCGTGCTGCTTGTGGCCGCCATGGCGCTGCACCATATTCCCGAAGGTCTCGCCATCGGCGTCGGCTATGGCGCGGCGGCGCACCCAGACGCTCTGCTGCCGGGCGGCAGCGGCGCCGACATGGCGACGGCTGTTCTGCTGACGGCCTCCATCATGCTGCAAAGCCTTCCCGAGGGCCTTGTGGTGGCTCTGGCGCTGCGGGCCGAAGGCTGCTCCGCGCGGCAATCGTTTTTCTGGGGCGTCGCCAGCGGCGCTACGGCTCCGCTGGGCGCTCTGCCCGGCGCGCTTGCCGCCACCCTTGCCTCGGGCCTCTTACCCATAGCTCTTGCCTTTGCGGCAGGTGCGATGATATATGTTGTTTTGGAAGAAGTGATCCCCGAAGCCAATGCTTCGGGCAATGGCAATGCCGCAACAATAGCCGCCATTGGCGGCATTTGTCTTGTAGTGCTGATGGAATGCATTTTCAAATAGCGGCATTATCCGACGCGAGGCATCCGTCCTGCGCCGAATTCCGGCTCTCACAGCAGCGCCGTCTGTCCCGTTCCGATACCGGACATGCGGCGCGGCTCTTTCATAACGAGCCATTACCCTTTTCCACCGTCCCGGAAAATCGGCGACGACATGACACCGTCAGGAGGTTCCCATGAACGCTTCCCGGAAGGCAGCCTTCCTTGCCTTTGCCATCGCCATTGCCATTGTTCTGTGCAATGCGATGGCCTTTTTCTTTTCCTGGGGCATGACTGTCTCCATCATTATCGGCCTTGCGGGAGCCTGTCTGATCTTTGTCGTTGTTGCCAGAAACGGCGCAATGGACGCCGTTGTACGCTATGCCGAAGACATTATCGACGGCAAGGATCCCGATCCCGAGCCCTGCCGCAATGCCGGAGCCGTGGGCGAGGCCGTCTGCGCGCTGGTTACGCGCAGCCGGGAACGGAGCCACTGGTACGAAAGCATCCTGAATACCATTCCCTATACCATTTCCGTCACGGATCTGGATATGAAATGGACATTCTGCAATACGGCCTCGCTCAAGAGCATGAGCATCGAGGGCGAATACCGCGGACAGCACTGCTCCCGCAAGAACGGCAATCTTTGCAATACGCCCCGCTGCGGTATCGAACAGCTGCGTCAGGGCACGCACCGTTTCAAGAACACGCTGCCCAACGGCCGCCTCATGTCCATGAATATGCACTGGCTGACGGATCTTTCCGGTAAGCGCATCGGACACGTGGAGCTGGGACGCGACATCACGGAAGAAACGAAACTTCGCAAGCAGGCGGCGGCCGCCGCCCGCGAAGGCCGCATGGAAACGGTGAACAGCATCGCGGCCGCCGTCACGGCGCTCAACGAAGCCAGCTCCGCCCTGATTCGGGAAATCGAGGACGTCAAGCAGCGTACCGCCGACACGGCCGCGCATATCAACGAAACGGCCTCGGCCGTGGAAGAAATGAGCGCCACAGTATCCGATGTGGCCCACAATGCGGCCACGGCTGCCGAAGCGGCTACGGCCGTCCAGAATGAGGCGGCCTCCTGCAGCAAGGATATGGATCAGACGGTGGACAGCATGCACGCCGTGCGTGAAACCGCCGCCAGCCTCAAGGAAGAAATGGAATCCCTTGACGGACAGTCCCGGGATATCGGCGCGGTTCTCGGCATCATCCGGGATATTGCCGATCAGACCAATCTGCTGGCGCTCAATGCCGCCATCGAGGCGGCCCGCGCGGGCGAAGCCGGGCGCGGTTTTGCCGTTGTTGCCGACGAAGTACGTAAACTGGCCGAAAAGACCATGAACGCCACCACGGAAGTGGAAGGGGCGGTGCATGCCATTCAGACCAGCAGCAGCCAGAGCGCCCGCACAGTGGAAGATACCGTGGAGGCCATCGGACAGGTGGCCACGCTTGCGGGCAAGAGCGGCCAGTCTCTGAACCAGATCCACAGCCTCGCCGCCGACGCCAACGCGCAGGCGCAGTCCATCGCGACGGCATCTTCCCAGCAGTCCGCCACGGCGGAAAGCATCAACAGGACCATTGCCGATATTTCCACCATCAGCAGCTCCATTCTGGAGGCTATGGAATCGGCCAACCAGCACGTCCACGGCATGGAAACACTGGTCTCCGCCATTCAGGTCATGCTGGATAATATCCGCGACGGCGTCCGCAAGGAAGAAGCTGAAGAGGCCGCCGCCTCGGACGACAATCCGCTTACCGAACTGAAGCCCGCATCGTAGTCTGCGTTTCCGGGGATGCGCTCCGCATCCCCTAAACACGGCAACCTGAAAACTGCGGATGAAAACAGCCCCTGAATGCCGTACGGCAATTCAGGGGCTGTTGCTTATTCCGCAACGTCAAACTGAAAATGCTCTAGGCTCAGGAGTCATTACTTTTTTTGAGGGGGA
>CAMBWG010000328.1 GCA_945871415.1 uncultured Desulfovibrio sp. | reverse complement strand
TTCAGTTTGAAACGCGTTGCGCTCCAAACCATACAGACTGTCGTTTCGCGGAAAAAGCGCGGTTCTTCCGCTCATTTCTGGCCGGGCGGTGTTGTGCCGCCGCCTCGCGTTTTACTTTTTCAAAGCTAAAACGCTCTAGCCGGGCTTTACGCCCAGGAGGATTCTCGTATGGCTCAAAATTACTTTGCCACATTGCGCGACGTGGCGCTGGCCGTCAATTCCAGCCTGGAACCCTCGGCCGTGCTGCATCAGATCACCGAACATGCCGCCAAGGCCATGTCCTGCAAAGCCTGCACGATCCGCCTGCTGGACGGTACGGGGCATTTTCTGCTGCCCACGGCTGCCTATGGTCTTTCTGATTCCTATATGCGCAAGGGCCCTGTGGAAGTGGGGCGCAGCGGGCTTGACGGCGAAGTGCTCGGCGGCAAGATCATTCATCTGAAAGACGCCACCAGCGACGGCCGCTTCCAGTATCCCGAATCCGCCAAGGCCGAGGGGCTGGTTTCCGTGTTGTCCGCGCCCCTGCTGGTCAACGGCAAGACCATCGGCCTGATCCGCGTGTATTCTTCCGAGGAGCGGGACTTCACTCCGGACGAGGAAACCTTCATGCAGGCCGTGGCGGCTCTGTCGGCCATGTCCATTGAAAATGCCCGTCTGCATGACGCCCTGCGCAACAATTACGAGCTGATGGCGAAACACGCCTATTCCGTTTACGAAGACTAGAACCCCTGTGCGTCTGAAAGCTCCGGCATGCCGTCATGCATCTGCTGATCGTTCCGGCTTTTTCGTGGCGCATACCGGACAGGCCCGCAGGGCGACATGTGAACGTGTGCGGCTGTATGCCGTTTTCTGGAGGAAGCAATGAGTAAAGTTCGTGTAGGCATCAATGGATTCGGCCGTATCGGCCGGCAGGTCTTCCGCGCGCTGCATCAGCATTACAAGGATCGCGTGGAAGTGGTCGCCATCAACGATCTGTTCGATGCGGAAACCAATTTCCATCTGCTGGAATACGATTCCGTGTATGGCCGCGCCTGGCTTGACGCCAAAGTGGAAGGGCAGGAAGCCGTGGTCGGCGACTGGAAAATCCACTGCTTTGCCGAGCGTGATCCCGGCAATCTGCGCTGGGCCGACTACGGCGTGGACGTGGTTGTGGAAAGCACCGGCATTTTCCGCAAGGCGTCGCAGGCCTCCGTGCACCGCGACAACGGCGCCAAAAAAGTCATCATCACCGCGCCCGCCAAGGAAGAGGATATCACCATTGTCATGGGCGTGAATCATGATCAGTATGATCCCGCCAGACATCACATTGTGTCCAATGCCTCCTGCACCACCAACTGCCTTGCGCCTATGGCGCTGGTGCTGCAGCGGGAATTCGGCATCAAGATTGGCAACATGGTGACGATTCACTCCTACACCAACGACCAGCGCATCCTTGATATGGCTCACAAGGACCCGCGCCGCGCCCGTGCCGCCGCCTGCAATATCATTCCCACGTCCACCGGGGCCGCGCAGGCCGTGGCCAAGGTTATTCCCGAGCTGAAGGGCAAGTTCAGCGGCTATTCGCTGCGCGTGCCCACGCCCACGGTTTCCGTGGTGGACTTCAGCGGCATTCTGGAAAAGCACACGGATACCGAAACCGTGCTTGCCAAGCTCAAGGAAGCCAGCGAAACGTATCTGAAGGGCATTCTTGAATACAACGACAAGGCTCTTGTTTCCATGGACTTCAAGGGCAATCCGGCCTCCAGCATCGTGGAAGCGCCTTATACCAGCGTGCAGGACGGTTACCTGCTCAAGGCCGTGGCCTGGTACGACAACGAGTGGGGCTATTCCAACCGCGTCTGCGACCTGATCTGCCTGATGAAGGACAAGGGCCTGTAAGCCGCTTCGCGCCATAGCGCCATGTACTGCCGGGAGTGGTTCGCGCTCCCGGCTTTTTAATTTATCAGGGGGGAAGGGGTTTCCTTCCCCCCCCCGGATAAGAGAATCTGACGCAAACAGGCCTAGAGCATTTTCAGTTTGAAATGCTTTGCATTTCAAACCATACGGCCTGTCGTTTCGCGGAAAAAGCGCGGTTTTTCCGCTTAGTTTTGGCAGGGCGGCGCCGTGCCGCCGCCTCGCGTTTCACCTTTTTCAAAGTTGAAGCGCTCTAGTCACCCGGGCGGGCCATGCGCAGGGCGGGAGCGCCGATGCCCAGAGCGGAAGCGGCTTCGCGCACGGCGTCGGCTTCGGGGCGGGCGTAGTCGCGGCCTTCCAGCCGGTACAGTTTGGCGGGCAGCATAAGTCCGTCCTGACCGAGTGCCTGCCCCGCCGGGCAGCGTCCGGCCCCCCGGGGGAGCACAGTGCGTTGCAGCAGGCAGTAACGCACGCCGAGCGTGTGCGTATGCCGCAGGACGGCGGCTGTGACGGCTTCGCGATGGCGCGGGGCGCAAAGAACGCGCAACACTCCGGAAGGACGGGATTTTTTGCCCAGCCCCGGCAGCCAGAGCACATCCAGTGCTTCCGGCATGGCCGCAAGGACTTCCAGTGCGATGCCCAGTTCTTCGCCGGTCAGGTGATCCAGATGAGTCTCCAGCTGCGCGACCTGCTCATTGCCGCCCGTGCGTTGTGCGTCGGGGGTAAGCTCTTCGGCCGTTTCGTCTTCCACGAGCCAGACGCGCAGCCAGGCGTCCCCGGCGGCAGTGCGATAGCCCGTGCCCAGACCGCGCACCGTGCCTTCCGGCGTGTCGAAGGCATCCGGTAACACATGCGCCAGCGCGGCGCCGTCGGCTGGAAGGAGTTCGCCGGATGTTTCCGGTCCGTCATCGCTTTTGCGCAGAGGCAGGCCGTGCAGGAGCAGGGCTGTCGCGGGCGAAGGCAGGGGGCGGGCTCCCTGCGGGCTCCGCAGCATACCGGACTGCCACGGCAGGGACGCGGCGGTGACCCGCGTTATGCCCAGAGCTTTGCGGGCCAGTTCCAGTCCCCAGCAGGCCGCCGCCAGCGACAGCAGTACGGCAGCGCCCTCCCGGGCGGTAAAGGCGAGACCTTCCGGGCGAACGCCGTGGACCTGCGCCTGAGCCTCCGCCAGCAGACGCAGAGCCGTTTCGGCCTGCTCCCGGGCTTTTTCGGGCAGGGGCAGGGCTTTCAGAGCCGCGCGCAGGCCGGTTACGGTCCAGAGCCCGTCGGCAGACAGGGCCTCTTCCGCGGGGACGAGACGAAATCCCGGCCCTGCGGGCCCGCGCTGGACGCCCTGCAGACGACAGGGCAGGTCAAAACGTTGCAGGGCTTCAAGAACGGGGCGCATGTCAACGCCCAGATGGGCAAGCGCTCCAACCAGCGCCATACCGTCAAAGCCGGCTGTTGTATCAAGATGCAGCTGCATGTATGAGGACCCTCCTTGCCGTCGGCAGGACGGCATACGCACGACAGACTTGTGCTTGCCGCCATGCTTGGTTATGCTGGGAAAAGCGCGCACGTTCC
>CAMBWG010000327.1 GCA_945871415.1 uncultured Desulfovibrio sp. | reverse complement strand
GAGCCGCGAGCGATTGGAAGCTCTGGAGGCCGGAACGCGAACGCTTTTTGAGGAGCTGCCCGATCTGTCCGGCATCCGCGCGGTCATGGCGGCGGGTTTCGATCATCCCGTGTGGGAGGAGATCACGCCGACCTGCCTTTCCTGCACGGGCTGTACGGCCGTATGCCCCACCTGCACCTGCTTCCAGTTTCACGAGGAGCGCTTCGACGCCCGCTCCGGACGGCGCATCCGGGTCAAGGACTCGTGCCAGACCTCCGGCTTCACCCGCAATGCGGGCTGGCACAACCCCCGCACCAAGGCGGCCGCGGTCCGGCACCGGATCATGGACAAACTTGTCTATATCGAGGAGCGCTTCGGCAGGAAGGGCTGTGTGGGCTGCGGGCGCTGCATCAAAGCGTGTCCGGCCGGCATTGATATTCGGCACATCGCCCGCACCCTGGCGCGCGACTGCCATCCCGCGCCGCACAAAGAGCGTGTTCCGGCGTTCGTGCCCCGGCGCGCTCCCTCCCGGGTGGATCCAGAGCTGTTCACCCCCCATCCGGCGCGCATTCTGGCCATCCATGAGGAAACGCCAGACATCCGGCGTTATGTGGTGCGCTACATGGACGAAGCGCTGGCCGAGTCCTTCCGCCTGACCGGTCAGTTTTTTATGGTCACCGTGTTCGGGGTGGGCGAGGTGGCATTGTCCATTCCCTTCGGGGATCAGCACAACGGGCAGTTCGAATTCTGCGTCAAGAAAGTGGGCAAGGTCACTTCCGCGCTGGCCGGCCTGGGTGTTGGCGACGTCATCGGCCTGCGCGGCCCTTACGGAAAAGGCTTTCCCTACCGGGGATTCGCCGGGCGTGATGTGCTGATCGTGGGGTCGGGCGTGGGGTTGGCCCCGGTGCGCACCATCATCGTGCGTCTGCTTCAGGAGCGCGAGCGCTACGGACGGATCGCCATTATCGCCAGCGCCACGAGCTACGAAGGCCTGGTGTACAAGCAGGATCTGATCGAATGGGGCGCTCTTCCCGGTGTCAGCGTGCTCTATGCTCTTTCCCGGCCCACGGAAGCCGTGCGGGCCCATGTGGGCTACATCAACGACCTGCTGCCCGGGCTGGGCTTTGACTGGCGGCGCGCCTCGGCCATTTTGTGCGCCTCGCCGCGGCGCATCAAGCTGGTCTCCAAAGACCTGCTGGCCCTGGGCATGAGTCCCGACGACATCTACACGTCTCTTGAAACGCACATGCGTTGCGGGGTGGGCAAGTGCGGGCATTGCAAGGTGGGGGCGCACTATGTCTGCCTGGACGGCCCGGTGTTCACTTATGCGGAGATGCTGCAACTTCCCGAGGAGTTTTGAGCCGTTCCGCCGCAAGGGCGCAACGGGCAGGGGCCGCGCGTTCCGACGCGCGGACCCGTTCTGCTTTTTCCTGGCGCAAGGAGAAGGAGACCTTTTCGCCGTCACTGTCTTAGAGCGGATCAACTTCACATGCTTGAACAGCTCTACCACCAGAATTTTTTCCGCAGAATCACCCGCCTGAAGCGGTCCCTGGTCGCCATCAAGCCGGGCAGCACCCTGATCATGTCGCTCAGAAGCAACGGGATTGACACCCCCTGCGGGGGAAATCCGATCTTATAGAAAACCGCCGCGGCAAGCAGGGTGGACAGCACGGCAGGCACATTGCGGGTCAGCGCGTAAAAAAACAACGTGGCGCCGATGACGGGCCAGATCGAGCGCGAGAGCAGCCAGATGAAACCGCTGGAAACCCCGAGATCGAGATAGGGAAGCCGGGGATGGACATACAGCGCCGCGCCCAGAGTCAACGCCGCCGTGATCAGGGCCGCGACCGTGCGCCCGGAGTAGAGCAGGACGGAAAACAGGAGTCCGGCGGCTGCAAACAGAGTTCCTGTGCCGGCGTATTCCGCGCCGAGAATGCGGGCCAGCGCGGCGCCGTCGTCGGGACTGAAGAGGGGCAGGATAAACAGGGCAAGCAGTATCAGCCCCTTGCGCCAGAGTCCGAAACAGAAATAGTAGAGCGGTCCGAACACAAAGGCCCAGGCGTTGAACAGAAAGCGCGGGTCGGCCTGGTTCCCGGAACCGGCATCGTGCTCCGCGGCCAGGACTTCAAAGCGCCGGCGCGCGGACGGGCTCAGTTTGGCTCCTTGCACGCGCTGCGCAAGGCATGATTCAGGTTCCTCGGCGTGGTCCGTGTGCATGGCCGCCTCAGCGATCGCGTTGTTTGCGTCGGCGCAGGGCAAGGGTCAGCCCGGCCAGGGCTCCGCCCAGCATGCCCACGCCGAAGGCGCGCGGCAAACTGTCGGAAAAACCGGCCAGAGCCAGCAGCACTCCGAGAGAACCGCCGATCATGATGCCGCGAAGCACGAAATGTCTCATGTCCGTATCCTGGTCCTGTTTTGTACAAAATACCTGTCTGGCGCTGTATGAGAAAAATTGGTATCCTTTTTGACCTGTTGGTGTCCGCTGCGGAAGTCTGTACAACGAAGCCTGTATGTACAGCGTAGTGGCGCCCTGATGCTCGTGTCTGAGGTCGGAATTGCCTTTCCATCGGAAGGCTGGATGCGTGAGCGGTTTTTGTTCCAGACCGGTTCGCAGGACAAATGCCTTCAACGGCGGCGTCCGGGCGTCTGTCTGGAGCGGCAAGGCATATGCCCCCGGAGGGCCCGAGGAGTGTTTCATGAGCTGTGCGCGTGAGTACCGGTTCGCCGTTTTTTGCCTGGCGGTTCTTTTTTTTGCCGCCGGTTGTTCTTCCGACAAGCAGCAGGACGCCGCCGCCATGCCTCCGCCGCTGGTGGAAGTGATGACGGTGCAGGCAAAGGACGTGCCGGTGGTGGCGTCTTTCGTGGGCCAGACCGAGGGCTCGCGGGCCGTCGAGGTCCGGGCTCAAGTTTCCGGCATCCTCATGAGCCGCAATTATGAAGAGGGCGGTTACGTCAAGGAAGGGCAGCTGCTTTTTGAAATCGAGCCCGACACCTATAAGGCGGCGCTTGAAAAAGCCCAGGGAGCTATGGCCCAGGCCCAGGCCAAGTATACCCAGGCCAAGCAGGATCTTGACCGCATTCTTCCCCTGTACGCCAAAAATGCGGTCAGCCAGCGCGACCGTGACACCGCCCAGGCTTCTTTCAACTCGGCCAAGGCGGATCTTGACTCGGCCAAGGCCGCCGTGGACGAGGCTAGGATTCAGCTCAATTACGCCTACGTGAAGTCTCCGGTGAACGGCTACGCGAGCAAGGAATACCGTACCGTGGGCAACCTGATCACCGCGGGATCGAGCAACGAAAGCCTGCTCACCGTGGTCAATCAGGTCGATCCTATTTACGCGAACTTTTCCATTCCCAGCCCCAAGTTCATGCGCATGCGCACTCTGGACGCCCAGGGCCGCCTGCGCATGGACGAGTTGCAGGCCGAAATCTCCCTGGCCGACAACAGCGTCTATCCGGTCAAGGGCAAGATCACGTT
>CAMBWG010000326.1 GCA_945871415.1 uncultured Desulfovibrio sp. | reverse complement strand
GCCGTCTGCGCGCCCCGCTGGGCGTCTATGCCTGCCCGGGCAATCATGAGTATTATTCCGGCCTGAAGAACTGGAGACCGCGCTTCTCCTCTCTCGGCATCCTGCTGCTGGAAAACGATCATGTACTCCTGCGCCGCAACGGCGCGGAACTGATTCTGGCCGGTCTCAGCGACGACGTAGCCGGACGCTTCGGCCTGCCGCGGCCCAATATACGGCAGGCGCTGGGCTCCACGGAGGCCTCTCTGCCCCTCATTCTCATGGCGCATCGTCCGCATCAGGTGGAACAGCTGAAACAGCTTTCCCGCCCCGGGGCCGCACTGCAACTTTCGGGGCATACCCACGGCGGGCAGGTCTTCGGCCTTGATCTGCTGGTACGCCGCCTTAACGACGGCTATCTGCGCGGCCTGTATGAAATCGGCCCCATCCGCCTGTATATTTCGACAGGTACGGCGCTCTGGTCCGGCTTTCCTCTGCGGCTCGGCGTACCTTCCGAGATTCCCCTGATCACGCTGCGCTCGCCGCATGCGAAACGGCACTCGCAAGATTAGGCGCTTCTCTTGCCTTTTAGGAAGCTTTGGCAAATAATGCCCCCAAAAGAAAACGAGCAGCCCATGTCAAAGACCTTGCGGCCCGTCGGCTTTTCGGGACATTCCGTCCTGTCGCAGCAGGCAGCTCTGCTGCGGGCCTTTCTCGGCGCATGGCCCGGGCAGGGACGCAGACTGCTCTTCATTAATTGCGGCAACGGGCGGATGCTGCCCCGGCTGCAGGAAAACGGCTTTGACGTCACGGCCTGCGAACACAATTATGACGCGCGTCTGCATGCCGCGCGCCATGCGCCGCAGGGTATGGAAATTTTTGCCGCGTCCGACGATCTCCTTCCCTTTGACGACGGGGAATTCGACTGGACGCTGCTGCGCATCGACACACCGGATAAGGCGAGGCTGGCCCCGGCCATAGCCGAGGCGAGCCGGACGGCCGCGCGCGGTTTTGCCGTCATGTTCTGGAACGCCCTGTCCGTATCCGGCCTGTACTGGCGGGCAGCCGCATCCCCGGTATGCCTGCACTGGCCCCGTGATGTCTGGCGACAGGTACGAAACCACGGCGGCGCGGTTCCCGCCTGTCGCAGCATATTTTTCGGTCCGCCGGCCTGCTGGCGGGCTCCGGACAGACGTCATACGGTCTGGCGTCTGCCCCTGCCTCTGGGCGCATGGTGCGTCCTGCGCTGCAATTTCGGCCCTGGTCGCCCGCTGACAGGACTATTTCTGCCTTTGCGCGGCATGGAAGACAGACTGGAACCCCAATCAACGCTGTCCCGGCAGCAACAGGAACTGCGGCTTTCCTGCCGCAAGGCCTGCTCCAAGGATATGTCATGAACATTCTTGCATCCGTCAAACAAAACCTTTTTAAAATCCTTGTCGGGATTCTGGTTGTGGCGACGCTTGTGGTCGGCTACTTCTGCTGGCAGGCCTATCAGTACTACAAAAGCCCGGAATATCTCGCCGATCAGGTTCAGGAAGCTCTCAAGCCCGGCCAGATAGCCAAACTCGCCTCCATTGCCGACTTCGGCCCCATCTTCTCCCATCTTTCCAGCGCCATAGCCACAAGTTACCCCTTCATCGAAAGCGGCGCCAATCAGCAGGAACGCATTACGCGGCGCGTCCAGATCGCCCTGCTGGAAAAATTCCGCGACACATCCAAGCCCGCCGCAGACCACGAAACCGACAAGGAAAAAATTCTGCTGCGTCCTCTGAAGGTTCTGCCGCCGGATTTCGTGGAACAGATGAGCAAGAGCATGCGCCTGCAGCGCGTCTCCGAATACATGGCCGTGCTGACCTTTACCATCCGCCATCCGCAGCTGAATAATCAGGCGTTTCAGCTGGCCTTTTCCGTAAGCAACACGCCCGACGGCTGGCGTATCACGGACTTTTCCAACGCCGCTCAGGTGGTGGCATCCTTCCGTGCCGCGCATCTGCAGCGTCAGGAAGCCAAGCGACAGATCTATGTGCGCCGCAATCAGGCGGCCGCCGACACCATGCGCAACCTGCTCACGCTGGAAAGTTGCAGCGCTTCCACCGGCATGATCTCCGACGGCCGCACCATTCTTACGGTCGTTCATGTTCTGGCCCGCAACAAGAGCGCCCAGCGCGTCGAAAACGTCAACCTGCTGGTGTCCCTCCAGACGCCCGACGGCAGGGAGCTGCTTTCGCGCAATCTCAACACGGCCCAGGCGACCAATCCCGGCGCCGACTTCGACCATCGCTGGACCATCGACATGGACAAGAGCGATCCCGAAGCGCAGGCCCTGTTGTCCGCCCCCACCCTTGTCTGCAAGCCCCGCTGGTACAGCATGGCGCTCGACAACGGCCGTGTCCTGTATGACGTCGAAGTGCTCAGCATCCCCGAAGATATTCAATAACCGGAAAATCCCCATTACCGCGAGCGCGCCCCGGCGCGCCCCATAAAGGAGATCGCAGTCATGCAAGGTCGCAGCCGCTCCATCCACCTTTCCGTTCATATCCACAGGGACCCCGCCGCCATGGCGGAACGCGCGGCCCACATCTTCGCCGCAGCCTGTGAAGAAGCCGTCAGCGAACGCGGCACGTTTACCGTCGCCCTCTCCGGCGGCCACACCCCCATCCCCTTCTTTCAGCTGCTGGCCAAGAGCGACTGGGCGGATCGCCTGCCCTGGGACAAAATGAGCTTCTTCTGGGTTGACGAGCGCTGCGTCGGCCCCGAGCATCCCGACAGTAATTACGGCCTTGCCCGCCGCGAACTGCTCAGCCACGTTCCCGCAACGCATTTCTACCGCATGCGCGGCGAATCAGATCCCGTGGAAGCCGCCGTCCGCTATGAACAGCAAATCCGTACCGAGTTCCGTCTCGGTCCCGACGAGTTCCCCCGCTTTGACTTCATGCTCCTCGGCATGGGCGACGACGGACATACCGGTTCCATCTTTCCCGATTCGCCCGCGCTCGTGGAGCAGAAGCGCCTCGTCATCGATCAGTACGTCCCCGAACGCAAGGCCGATCGTCTGACCCTGACGCTGCCTGTCATCAACAATGCCCGCCTCTGCCTGTTCCTTGTCACCGGCAGCGAAAAGCACGAAGTGCTTTCCCGGGCTCTCAATCTGCTGGCCGAACCGACGCTTCCCGCACAGATGGTGCGTCCGCGCGGCGGCGATCTGATCTGGATCGTCGATGAAGCCGCGGCTACCGGCAATTAGAGCGCTTCAACTTTGAAAAAGTGAAACGCGAGGCGGCGGCACAGCGCCTCCCGGCCTGTCGTTTCGTGGAAAAACCGCATTTTTTCCGCGAAACAACAGGCCGTATGGTTTGAAACGCGAAGCATTTCAAACTGAAAAATTCTGAGTCAGTTACCGCATGTATTCTGCGACTGTCCTTCCGGGGGAAGGGCCTTTTCCGCAAGGGAAAGACCCTTCCCCCGACGCGTGGTTACCGGG
>CAMBWG010000325.1 GCA_945871415.1 uncultured Desulfovibrio sp. | reverse complement strand
TTGTTTTTGGGTTGTGTGGTGTTTTTCGTTTGTTTCCTCATCCCCCCCTTTCACCCCACCCCCCCCCCCCCCCCCCCCCCCCCCCCAGTAATCAATCCCAATATCCCTTCTCCGCCTACCCCGCAGCTGCCAGACACAGCATGACGGTTTGCAGGGGAGCCGCAGGCAGCGGTGGCGGCGGCGGAATAACCGGACCGCCTTCGGGCCAGATGCACTGCGCGGTCATGGCAACCATGGCCGCGCCCACGCCGCACTTGCAGATGGTGCCGAGAAAGCGGCCCACCAGCGTGCCGAAGGCCGCATTAAAGGCCTCCTGCCGGGAACGTCCCTTGAGCAGCTCCATCAGCAGACAGCCCAGCCACGCGCCGCCCAGTGCGCCGATAAGCGCGCCAAGCCCGAAGAAGAGAGGCGCAAGCACAATGGCGCCGATGATGCCGCCAATCATACCTGCCAGCGTTCCCGCCGAACTGGACCCATGCCGCTTTGCCTTGAGGAGCTGTACGCCGGTTTCCATGACTTCCCCGGCCACGGCAAGAGCGCACATGCCGATCCAGTACCATAAGCCCATGCTGTTTTCCTGCGGCACGCCAAAGTACCAGAGGACGGCCAGCACAAGAATAAGCCAGTTGGCAGGCAGCCCCACCACATTGAGCAGCACGGAACAGCCCAGAACAATAATAAACACCACGGCAAAGCCGGTGCCCAGCAAGGCCAGCAACGCTTCCATAAGCGCCTACTTGGTTGCGCGTCGATCCTGCACGCGCACGGCCTTGCCGCCCTCGTTGCAGGGCAGACTGCTGCTCTGGACGAGTTCGACTCTGGGCGTCACCAGAATTTCATCGCGCAGACGGCGGGCAATGGTATTTTGCAGATTATGCAGAATGCGCATGTCTTCCACAAAGTATTCGTCGCGCACTTCCACCTGCACGCGCATGACATCGCCGAGGCCGTCGTTTTCCAGCAGAATCAGATAGTTCTGCCCCACTTCGGGGAAGCCCATGATCACCTTTTCAATCTGCATGGGATAGACGTTGACGCCCTTGATGATGAACATGTCGTCGGCGCGGCCGAGGATACGGTCCATACGGCGGTGCTGCCGGCCGCAGGCGCATTCGCCGGGCAGGAAGCGCGTCAGATCGCGAGTGCGGTAACGCAGAATGGGCATACCCTCGCGGCACAGATTGGTCATGACAAGCTCGCCCACTTCGCCGTCGGGCACGGGCTCGCCGGTGGCGGGATCAATGATCTCGGCGAGGAAGGTGTCTTCCCAAATATGCAGACCGTGCTGCTCGGGGCACTCGAAAGCCACGCCGGGGCCGTTCATTTCGGAGAGGCCATAGGAGTTGAAAGCCTTCATGGCAAAGATGTCCTCAATGCGCTTACGGAAGGCTTCGGTATAGGGCTCCGCACCGACCACGGCGATACGCAGGGAGAGATCCGCCGGATTTTCGCCCATTTCTCGCAGCTGCTCGGCGAGAATGAGCGCATAGGACGGGAGAATGTGAGCCACCGTCGTGCGGAAATCCTTGACCAGCTTGATCTGACGGCGGGAGTTTCCGGGCCCTGCGGGAATCGTCATGCAGCCCAGACGCTCCGCGCCAAAATGGATGCCCAGACCGCCGGTAAAGAGCCCGTAGCCGGACATGTTCTGAAAAACGTCGTCCGGGCGCACGCCCACCATGTACAGACAGCGCGCCATGAGATCGGCCCAGGTGTTGATGTCATTCTGCGTATGGCAGATGGCCACGGGCGTTCCGGTGGTGCCGCTGGAACAGTGCATGCGCACAATATCGCGCTGCGGCACGCACAAAAGCCCCGTGGGATACTGGGAGCGCAAATCATCCTTGGTGGTAAAAGGAATCTTGCGCACATCGTCCAGAGTGCGGAGGCTTTCGGGGGTTACGCCCGCGGCGTCGAGCCGTTCACGGTAAAAAGCGCATTTGCGGCTGTGTTCCACGAGGGAGCGCAGGCGCGTAAGCTGGGCTGCGGCGATGTGATCGCGGCTCCAGGTTTCTGCGGCGTCGTAATAGTCGATGGTCATTGTCTCCCTCTGTTCCTTAGTTGCTGTTGTGTTGCGCGAGCCCCCAGAGCAGACCAAAGCAGCCGCTCATCATCATGTCGCCGAAGGGATCGAGAAAACGTCCCTGTCCGCGCAGCAGCTCGCGCCGAGGGCCCATGATATAGGTTGCGTCATAGCCGCCGGCTTCCTCGCAATAGGGGCCGAAGGCCGTGCCGTGCCCGCCGGTGGACTGAACTTCCTCGCAGGGCAGCCAGGACTTGCGGAACTGCTCCAGATCCCGCAGCGTTTCTTCCTGCGTGCGCATGCCGGTATGATGCTCGTAAATACCGCGGATTCTGCCCTGATACACAAGCGCCGCCACCGTATGACTGTTGCCGACGTTGATCAGAGTGATGCCGTCGCGGTAGCTGCGGTCCCGCACCTCCTGTACGCTCAGGGCGCCGAGCAGGGCGCTTGTGCCGGTGTCGCTCACAGGGCCGCCCGTCTTTTCGCGCAAGGCCTGAAGGCGCGTCAGCGGGCCCGGAATATCGCCGTCGTAAATCCAGTGCGCGGGATCGTTATCCGCCGCCAGCAGGGCCGTCCAGGCCTGCATGCGGCCATGCCGGTTACCGTCGGGATGCACGCCGTGATCCTGCGCCGCGGCCACGACCATATGCGGCTGCGGCAGACAGGCATGACGCAGCAGAGAGCTCCAGAACTCCGGAGAATAATCGGTCAGAAAAAGCGGCACATAGCCTTCGGGGCACTGTTCGCGCAGCTGCACGCCCATACCTTCGACCACTTCCACGGCATCATGCAGCCCGCGGGATGCTGCCGTAGTGGATGCCACGGACAGACCCGCGGCCAGATGTTCGCGCACAGCCTGGGTACAGCCGCCGCCGATATTGCCGCCGTAAAGCCAGACGTTGCACTTGAGCAGGGTCAGTTCCCGGATACGCTGGGCGGCAAGCCGGGCCGGAGAAGGCAGGACGAAACGCGGCCAGTTGTGAAGCTCCAGACCGGGCCGGGCCAGCAGAGCATCCTGCGTGCCGCTGCCGATATCCACGCAAAGGACAGGGCCGTTCCTTTTCAGGAAATGTCTGACAAGTTCATTCATAAGCAATCCCCCAGGGTCAGCAAAAGATGTATCCGCAAGGCGCGGCTTTCGCAAGTCTTGCTCCCTTCCGGCCTTGTCTGCCTTTCAGAGCGTTTCAACTTTGACATAGGTGAAACGCGAGGCGGCGGCACAGGCCGTATGGTTTGAAACGCACAGCGTTTCAAACTGGAAATGCTCTAAGGAGAAAAAGACTTGCCAGGAGGCGCTGATTCGCGTACAAACTTTCTCTCCGCCGAGGTGGTGGAACTGGTAGACACGCTATCTTGAGGGGGTAGTGGCAATAGCTGTGCGGGTTCGAGTCCCGCCCTCGGCACCAGCAAGACATCAAGGGTTGTGGCAACTAGCCGCAACCCT
>CAMBWG010000324.1 GCA_945871415.1 uncultured Desulfovibrio sp. | reverse complement strand
TGCTGAACTGCACACCCTCGGCGCCCAGAATGTCGAGGAAGTGCTTCATGTGGGCGTACCAGCCGTTTTTCAGCATGGCGGGCGACCAGCCATTGAGCGGCTTGGCATAGAACTTGATGAGATCGTCCACGGAGTCGTGGGGTTCGCCCGGCTCATCCAGCACGGCCATGTAGTGGTCGTTGCCGCCGCCGATGCAGCCGGAGCTTTCCAGCTTTCCCTTGTCCATAAGCAGGACATCCAGACCCTGGTCGCGCGCGCCCAGCGCCGCGCCACAGCCCGATGCCCCGGAACCGATCACCAGCACGTCGGTTTCAATCAACGTGCCGAGGGGGTGTTTGCATGTCTTCATACATACCTCGCAAAGAAATGCGGACAGACGTTCGGTCTTTGGCGCGCTTGGGCAATCCGCGAAACGGAGCGCGCCGCTTGTGAATAAAAAATCATGGAATCTTGCTGTATTGTCAAATCAATAAAAAAAGATTATTGTTTGATTTAATCAAACATATGGAGACAGGCCATGCTTGAAGAACTCAACGGCGACTTTCTCCAGTGGCTGCGCGGCTTCTATTATGTCGCCAAGACCGGCAGCATCCGCAAGGCTGCCGAGTTCATGCACCGCAATCCCTCCACCATCAGTTACCAGATCCGGGCCCTGGAGCAGGAACTGAACACGGTGCTTTTCGACCGCTTCAAGAAGACGCTGCGCATCACGCCCGAGGGCAAGAAACTGCTTGCCTGGACTATTACGACCTTTGAAACCCTGCAAAGCATGCGCTCCGCCGTGGGCACACGGGGAGAGCATCTGCAGGGACAGGTACGCATGGGCGCAACCCTGCCCTTTGCCGCCATGGGAACCGCCGTCATTGCTTCCTTTCTGAAGGAACACCCCAAGGTGGATCTGCACCTCATACGCGCTCTGCCCACCGACGTGGAAAGCGCCGTCCGGGAAGCGCGCGTGGATTTCGGCCTGACAGGTCTGCCCCGGCCTCCCGACGATCTGCATATGGACGTGCTCTTCAAATCCCGTCCGCTGCTGGTCGTCCATCGGGAGCATCCCTGGCGGATTCCGCCCGTCCCCTCGCTGGAAGACCTGCAGAAGCTGCCCTATGTTTCCTTTCTGCCCCGGCAGGAATTCCAGAATGTGGATCCTTTTTTCGGCAATCAGGCCACAGCGCTTGACTACCGCCGCAACGTGGTGCTGAAAGTCAACAATTTCCATCTGATGCTGCGCTTCGTCCTGCAAAACGTCGGTGTTGCCGTTCTGGATGAACTCAGTCTCAAGGCCTCGGTTTTCGGCGCGGACTGGAGCCCGCTCATTTCCTTTCCTCTGGATCATCTGCTGCCGAACATGCTCTACGGCATCATTCTGCGCCGCCGCAAACTCCTCAGCCCGCAGGCCGGAACGCTTATGGAGCGCCTGCGCGACCACTTCAGCGGGCTTCAGCTTCCCGCCGACATCACAGGAAAAAAGACTTCGGAATAAAGGAGTTCCGGCCAGTCCGCATGCGGGCGCTTCTGCCCGGGAGCATTTCAACTTTGAAAAAGGTGAAACGCGACGGCAGGCCGTATGGTTTGAAACGCACAGCGTTTCAAACTGAAAATGCTCCGGGACGTGCGGAACGACTCGTGCGCCATAAAAAAAGCCGCCTCGGGGAAAGGCGGCTTTTTTTATGGGCTTCCGCAATGCCGGCGGCATCGCGAAAGCCGGAGGAGGTGTCGGAAAGGCCTGTTACGAGAACAGGACTCCGCCGACAGTGGTGGTGATGACGGCAGTCACAATATAGGCCATGAGAATGGCCAGCGGCGCGGTCTTCCAGATAGCCCTGGTATCAGACCATTCGTTGCCGTGCAGCAGGGCCGCGCTGGCGCTGGCGGCCGGCGTCAGGAAGGCGAAGTGCACGCCCATGACGACCATAATCAGCGGCAGTTCCGGCGAGGTGCCCGAAGCCTGGCAGTAGCTGAAGATAATGGGCATGAAGGCCACGCCCACGGCCCCGTTGTTCATGACCTGCGTGAGAGCCGTCGCGGCAAAACCGATGAACAGGGCAAAGAACAGCGGAGAACCGCCGCCGAACACAGGCTCCAGAATCTGAATCAGGAATTCGGTGATACCGCTGCCCTTGGCGGCCATGGCGCCGGACAGGGGCTGCACAAAGGCAAGCAGCAGCACGATGCCCCACGTAACGCCGGAGTCCACCATGGTCTTGAAGCCCAGCAGGGGCTTTCCTTCCACCTTGATGCAGGCCATGACCGTAACCAGCAGAATAACAATGCCGGTATTGCCGATGGACTTGAGGAAACGGGTCAGGAAGAAGTCGGCGGGCAGGAAGTTGGGGGCCAGCAGCAGGCCCACCAGCAGGAACAGGAAGACCAGCACGGTCTTCTGCACGCCGGTCAGATTCAGGCTGCCTTCGGCGTCCAGACGGGAGGCATCCAGATTCTGCAGCTTGCTCATGTCGGGACGGAAGATGAACTTGCCCATAAGGATAAACAGGGCGCTGCACAGAGCGCAGATAATCAGGGCAAGCAGCATGTACTTGGCGTAATCGATCCCCGTTCCCGCCATGGTTTCATAGGCGCTGAACACGGTCAGCGCGGCCTGCTTGAACGGGATGAGCGCCATGCCGACCTGTGCGGCAAAGACGATGCCGAAGACCATCATGGTCGGATAGCCTTCGCCCTTCTTGTAGCCGCAGACCTCGCAGACGCCGTACAGAATGCTCCAGCCGATAATGGCCGCCGGCGACGCGCTGGTCAGACCTCCCAGAATAAAAATAGAGCCCAGGAAGGTATACGTAAACAGCCACGGCTTGCCCGCCACGCACTTGCGCGTAATAAACCAGAGAGAAATAAAGCGCGACAGGCCGTAATGGTTGATGGTGGCGCAGAAGACAAAGATAAAGAACATCATCTGCACAATGGGATCGCCGAAGCTCTTGTTGAGCAGAAGCCCCGGCTTCATCCCGCCGATAAGCATAAGCGCCAGAAGACCGGCAAGGCTGGGCCAGACAATTTCAATAAAAACCCAGCCGTACAATACGCCAAGAAAAATGCCGATGAGGTTCATGCCCAGCGGCGTCAGGGGAGCAACGGGATCAAGCTGTCCGAATCCGAACATGATAATCAGACAGATCGCCGTATGAACATAATACGACAGCGAAAAGGAAGGCTTTTTCGCAAGAGAAGGCGTGGGAGCTGCGGTCGTAGCGGCCATGAGAGAATCCTGCCTCGTAGGTTACATGTGCGGCGCGCACCCGGCGGGGCCATCCCGCCACCGTGCCGCGTCGCCGGCCTTCCGGCGCGTGTCCGCCAATGCGCCTGGGCCTGCTGCGCGGATTGCCCATCCTTTCAGCATGTGAAAAAGATTGCATGACAGACCAGTGTACTGTCAAATCAAAAGTTCTTAACTTATTGTTTGATTAAATCATACAACTATCACAGGAGCCCGTCTCTGTGCCCGAGAATCGCCCCA
>CAMBWG010000323.1 GCA_945871415.1 uncultured Desulfovibrio sp. | reverse complement strand
AAATGAAGGAAGATGGGGTGTTCTTTGTGTCAACTTTCGTTTGACAATTTGCCCCGTAAGCCCGTAGACCCCACGGCCGTTATTAAGCGACCGCAGATAATGAGACTTGATTGCCATGTCCACGGCAATCTTCGCCGCCGGCGCAGTAGGCAGGTATGCGATGCCCTGCGTGTGCTCCCCAGGCTCCATGCCATTTTTGAAATAGTGAGCCTCATCAACGATGATGCTGTCGAAGCCCATATCCTCCAGAAAGGGGAGTTCCTGCTTCTTCTGTGTCCCCTCATCGCTGTATTTTGCCTCGATATTGGCAAGAGCCTTGTCTTCGGCGTAAGACTTTTTGCCCTTTTCCGCTTTCTTTCCCGATACAATTTCCGCGGCCTTTTTCTCCGACATAAGACTGCGTGATACCATCTCCTTGGTGTAGGCAACCTTGGTGGAAGGACGCAAGGGAATAGACGCGAATTTTTCCTTGGTCATAACGACCATAGAATAGTTCGACTGCGGAATTTTCCACATATCCTCATGAATATCTTCTTTGGAGTTGCGGAAAATCACAACATCCTGCATGACAGGCTGCCCATTTCTGCCGATTTTGGGCTTGCCGTTCTCATCGAGCACCTCCTTGCGCTGAATGACGCCATCCTTGTCCGTTTTCGGCTCAAGGCCGATAAACAGGACATTCTCACGCAAATAGCTTTCCTTGTAGAAAAGCCTTGCCTCATGGTACCAGTTCTCCAGTACGGCGGAAGGCACGACAATACAGGTCCGCTTCGAACGCCCGCGCTTTCTGTTGTACGCAGCCATAGCCAGGGCCGTAAAACTCTTGCCAAGCCCGACGCCAAAGCCACAAATGCCGGACCCCTGCTCGGAGAGACGCCGAACCTCGGCATTCTGATAGCTGTGCGGCGTGATTTCCCCGGAAAGGCAGTCTTCAATGCCCAGGGAGCTCCCCTCAAATTCGGTAGGGACAAAGGCATTAAATTGCCGATTGTATCTGTCCGTCAAATCCTGGATGTCAGGATGCTGCTGCATCCAGACATTGAATTGATTTTCAAGTGATACGGCCTGCGCAATATATGCGTCCTTGATTTCCGCCTTGCTGGATGTGATATTTTCACCGTTCAGATACTTTTCAAACTGTCTGTCAAATCCAGAGTTTGAAAAACCGCGGAACTCTCCGCTCGGATTGTCATAATCCTCGATAAACCTCTCAACGGTCTCAATGCTGCCGTCATATTGTTCAAGCGGCACCTTCTGAACGCTGCCGTAGGAGACCTGCGCGTAGCCGGACTCACGCAGAAAATCGACCACATACTTGCGCGGAATCCATTTATTGCGCAGACCGAAGACAATATCTTCCGAACGTGTGACGATGCGGCGGCGGTTCATTTCGTCAATCTGCGCGCGGAACTTCGCTTTCAGGCGCTCATCCTCCGTGCTGGCGATTGCCTGCGCACATTCGGCCATTTTCGCGTAGATGTCCCCGGAGCAGTAGCGGTTCATGGGCATGATGCAGCCGTCGGGAGAAATGGCGACGCCGTCGTGCTCCGCAATATCCCCAAGAGAATCCAAAGCGGAGCTTCCCTGATACAGGGCCTGAACGTCCTCAAGGCGCACTTCCTCCCTGCCTTCACGCACGGCAAGGTAGGTTACGATGTCGTCAACGCTCCCCGCATTATAGGGGGTAGCTGCGGTTCTATCGAGAGTGCCGGCCAGCAAATCGGAAAAATTGCCTTGTTCGTCTATGGCATTTTTGAACAGGCCGAACATTCTGCTGCCATCGCCTGCCAGCGACAGGCCCTTGTTGTGGCTGGGATGACCGAATTTCTCCACTTCAGCGACGACGAGCTCCTGCAGCTCCGCCCTGTCTGCCGAAACATCCTCGCCGGATTCCGCCTTCGAGGCCATGCGCGCAAGCATGCCGCCAAGCACCGCGCCGCGATAAAGCTGCTCACGCAACTCCGTACGCGGCTGAGACATGGCAAACTCGACCGCCCCCCTGGCCAGAGGAGACAGAGCGGTCGGATAGCTCTTGAGCGTTGCAAAAGCCTGATCCGCAGAGAGAGCCAGCGCTCCCTTGGGAGATGCCAGCAAAGACTGCAATTCTTCGATGCTTGCAGCGCCAAATTTTTGGGCATCAATGGCCGTGACGGATTCTACCTCAACAACCTTCTGCCAGATCCCCCCGGTGAACTCGTACATGCCGCCGTTAATGGCTTTGCGATCCCCTTCGGCATAGGCCCTGATGACAGGCTCGGCAAGCAGCAGGGCATCCCAGTCAATCCGGCTTTTGAACTTGTGGGCAAGCCTGCGCTTAAGGCCCTCGTCATCCACATTTCCATCCACGACTTCCCGGCTGAATCGCTCTCCGGCCTTTTTGGGGATGTATGTCCCCATAATGAATGGCCGCCCTTCCCCCTGCCAGTACCGCCCTTCCACGAACTCATCCCAGATAACCTTCGCAGAACGCAGAGCTTCGCCGGTCAACTCCTCGATCTTGTCCCGGAGAGCCTGGGAATGCTTGCGCAATACGATAACGTCAACCACGGTATCCGTCCCCTGCGCGCTGAACGTCCTGGAGGGCAGCTTGTGCGCTCCAAGAAATTCGGCCTTGTGGGAAAGAGCGATGCGAAATTCTTCCCACCTGCGCCCCCTGGCTCCGACAATATTGACCGGCACCACCAGGCAGGCAAGAGCGCCGGGTTTGATTTTGTCGATGATGCGCAGCAGGAAGTAGCGCTCAATCAATTTCTCATTTTTATAGGCCGTGTCGATATGCATGGACGCCCCGCGCGCATTGCCGAACGGCACATTGCCGATGCAGGAATCGAAGGTATCATCCGGGGTATCAAGGACAACCTGCTCAAAAGGCTGGTTGCTGATACTGTCCCCCGGATTGAGCAGGGAGGCCACCTTCGAGCCAACAGGATCAAGGTCATTGCCGGTCATGACAACACCGGAGGGCTTCGTGCCGGAAAACACCCCCGCACCGCAGCAGGGGTCAAGCACATTGCCGTTTTCAAAGCCGTTTACCCGAAGGGCGTCCCATACGCCCTGAGCAACATTGGTCGGGGTGTAATATTCGTACTGGCTGTTTTCCGTAAGGCCGCCCCGGCCGCTGTATTGCAGCAAAACGGCACGATCTTCGGAACTCAGCTCATCGGGAGAGCTGACGCGGGCAAGAATCTCCCGGCACCGGGCGTTGATCCGTTCCCGCGTCTTCACGCCCCGCGCCTTGAGTCCATACTCGGAGCCGGAAGCCTTGTAGGCGTCGGGGTCAGCAGGCGGAGTAATATTGAACAGCCTGCGGAAAAGGGATGCAATATCTTCAAATGTGCGACAGGACTTGACAACATTTTCCACGTCGCTCATGGCGACGGGTTCTGTAAATGTGCTCATATGCTCTCCCTGCAGGATATTACGCGCCCAGCGACATCTCGCCATACCCATCGGCATCAAGATCGCTGTCCGTCAGGACAGAAGC
>CAMBWG010000322.1 GCA_945871415.1 uncultured Desulfovibrio sp. | reverse complement strand
GCGCTTGAATGGCATTCAAGAGGTCAGGAGTTCAATTCTCCTCAGCTCCACCAGAAAATAAAAGACTGTCTAAAGGACAGTCTTTTTTGTTTTGGTGCTGTCCACCAGAAGCGACACATGCCTCAATAGAGCATTTTCAGTTTGAAACGCAGCGCGTTTCAAACCGCCTGTCGTTTCGCGGAAAACGCGTTTTTTCGCTTACATTTGTCGCTGCCTTGCGTTTCACCTTTTTCAAAGTTGAAACGCTCTAAAAAAACCGGGATCGTCACTGACTGGAGAGACGATCCCGGGATAACAACGGCACGACACGCGTGAGTATATCGCAGCGACATGCGCGCTTACTTCCAATGTGCTACTTGGGCAGCGAATCCCGCAGCACATCAATCATGCGATCGTCAGGACGCTGCTTGCAGGCGTCAATAAATTTCTGAATATCCTTGTCGCTGCCCAGAATGGACTTCTTCGTGACGCTGTACTGCCTGTTGTAGCCGTCCAGCCAGACAATGAAGCCGCTGCCGTCATCGGGATTTTCGTTAAGCTGACGACAGCGGGTCGTATCTGCGTCCCAGGGCTTTTCGACCGGATCCTCAATCATGCGTCTGGCCTGCTCCCAGTGCACGGCCACAGGTTCCGCCGGATGCGATTCACACATGCCGTAAACAGCCTGCATCAGGCCCTTGATGGTATCGGGGTCCGCCCAGGTCATGCCCAGTTCCGCACTGACAAAGCCGTCGATTTGCAGCGCCTGAAACAGCGGACCGGACGGAGATGTAGATGCCAGGGCCAGATACTGCGCGCAAATGTAATCGGGGTTGATGCGTTCATTGTCGTCTGCGGCAAGAGCGTTCTGCCCGACCAGCAGGGCAAGGCCAAGCAGCGCGCCCGCAAGCTGTCTTTTCATGATGCGTATCCTCCATGGGAATACTCTGAAAACCAAAGTCCTGAATACTTGGCAGCGTTCCGACACCCGCGCGCACAAGTCCGTGCCCGGCCAGTATGCCGCACCCCGCCCCGGATATGGAGCGCTTTTCCTTTGAAAAGGCAAATGCGAGATGGCGGCACGGCGTCGCCCGGCCAAACGCGAGCAAAAAAATGCGTTTTTCCGCTAAACGACAGGCCGCAGGGACTGAAACGCAGCACGTTTCAAACTGAAAAAGCTCTAAAAGGAGAGGGAGCCGCTTCAGAAAAGGAATGCCCTTTCCCGACGAGCCCCCTCCCCCGTCACGGCAACAGAAGGCGACGCGTCCCGAAATGACGACATTTCAGGCGTCGCCTGCGATTATTCAAAACGGCTGGCGCCGGTGATCATCACCAGATCCGCGGGTACGTTTTCATGAATGCCCACGGTCTTGGTCTTCACCTTGGCAATTTTGTCCACAACATCCATGCCGTCAGTCACCTTGCCGAACACACAGTATCCCCAGCCGTTGATGGTAGGTTCGCTGAAGTTCAGGAAATCGTTGTCCACAAGATTGATGAAGAACTGGGCGGAGGCACTGTGCGGCTCCATGGTGCGGGCCATGGCAATGGTGCCGCGCTCGTTTTTCACGCCGTTGTCGGCCTCGTTCTTGATGGGCTCGCGGGTTTCCTTTTCGTCCATGCGCGCCCCCATGCCGCCGCCCTGGATCATGAAACCGGGAATAACGCGATGGAAAATGGTATTGTTGTAAAAGCCGTCATCCACGTATTGCAGAAAATTCTTGACGGTTTCCGGGGCCTTATCGGGATAGAGCTCGATAAGGATGTCACCGGAAGTCGTTTCAAGCAGCACAATGGGATTTTCAGCCATGTAAAGTCTCCTCAAGTGGTATTGCCGCTCGTGCGCGCACGGCTCACGGGCGGAAACAATATAGCCCGTCAGCATCAGGACGGCAAGGCAGTATAGGGCAGGGCGCTCCGGATGACAATGCGCGGACGTCGGTGTAGTCTGCGCCCATGACGCAGCATCCCCTTTTTCAGACCGCAGGCCCGCGCATTGAACCGGAAAACGTCCCTGCCCCGCCGCCGGCCGCCACGCCCGGCGGAGCCGTCCCGCCCCCGGGGTACCTCATGCCGGAAGAGCATCTGGACGCCGTACAGACGACCCTGCTTGACTGGTTTGCCCGCCACAGGCGCGCCCTCCCCTGGCGGGAGCGCTATACGCCGTATGAAGTCTGGATCTCCGAGGTCATGTTGCAGCAGACGCAGATGGAGCGCGGTGTTTCCTATTTCCTCCGCTGGATGGAGCGCTTTCCCGACGTGGCCGCGCTGGCGGCAGCGCCGGAAGAGGACGTGCTGCATGCCTGGGAAGGACTCGGCTACTACAACCGGGCCAGAAATCTGCATAAGGCGGCCCGTCAGATCATGGCGCAGGGCGGAGTCTTTCCCGATACTCAGGAAGCCATTCGTGCCCTGCCCGGCATCGGTCCTTATACGGCGGCGGCCATCGCCAGCATTGCCTTCAACATCCCCGTCGCCTGCGTGGATGCCAACGTGGAACGCGTCATCTCGCGTCTTTTCGACGTGGACAGCCCGGTGAAGCAGGAACCCGCGGCCTCAGCCATCCGACAATGGGCACAACGGCTTCTGCCGCCCGGAAAGGCGCGGGAGCACAATCAGGCCATGATGGAACTGGGAGCCCTGATCTGCGGTAAAAAAACGCACTGCACGCGCTGCCCGCTGGAACGCTTCTGCACGGCCAGACACCTGGGTATTGTCCATGAACGGCCCGTTCCCGGCCGCAAGACGCCCATCGTCCCCCTGACCGTCGCCAGCGGCGTGCTTTTCTGCCGCGGTAAAATTTTTGTCCAGCAGCGGCTCAATACGGGCGCATGGGCCCGCCTCTGGGAATTTCCCGGCGGACGCGTGGAAGCGGACGAAAGTCCCGCCGAGGCCATTGTGCGCGAATTCCGGGAGGAAACCGGCTTTGCCGTGCGCGTGCGTCAGTCCTACGGCAGCATCCGCCACGGCTATACGACGTTCCGCGTCACGCTGCACTGCTTTGGCCTGGAACTGGAAGATGAAAGCGCCGCCGCACCACGCGACAACGAGGGCCGCCCCCTGCCGGAAGTTCTTACCGCCGCCACGGCCTGCCGCTGGCTGACGCCGGAAGAGCTGGCAGGCATTGCCCTGCCCGCCGCGCACCGCAAGCTGGCGGACAGGATTTTTAGCAAGGAGCAGAAATATTTTTTGATGCTCCTCGAACATAATCTATGATAAATTCAGTTCACAGCAATGAATATTGCTTCTGGAAATCCCATAGCCGCGTAACAACTTTTTGGCCAGAGGAAAAGACGGAAGAGCAAACACCAGGAAACGAGTTTCTCTATCCATATCGCGCATAATATCCTCTGTGTAAACAACAGGTATATTATGCAGCATCTTTTGTTCTGGTGAGAACTCTCTATCAACCATGATCGCTCTTGGCTTTAGCGTATTAAAAAAGGAACCGGATAAACTAAGAGGATGTCCGGCATGTTTTTTGATTTTAAAAGGTGTGGTAATCTCGTCCCA
>CAMBWG010000321.1 GCA_945871415.1 uncultured Desulfovibrio sp. | reverse complement strand
ATACGGCCTGTCGTTTCGCGGAAAAAACGCGGTTTTTCCGCTCAATTCGGGCCGGGCGGCGCTGTGCCGCCGCCTCGCGTTTTGCCTTTTTCAAAGGCAAAACGCTCTGAAAGACGCCGACGTAAAAAGGAGCGACGCTGTGGACGTCCCCGATATCGACACCTGCCCCGCCCCCGCCGGGCCCCTTGTCATCGGCATGGGAGCTTCCGCCGGAGGGCTGGAAGCCCTGAAATGCTTCTTTGCCGCCATGCCCGGCAACAGCGGCGCGGCCTTTGTGGTGGTGCAGCATCTTTCTCCGGACTACAAAAGCCTCATGGCGGAAATCCTGGGCAAGCATACGACCATGCCCGTCATTCAGGCCGAAGAAGGCATGATCGCGGAACCCGATGCCGTCTATATCATCCCGCCCGGACACAATCTGACCTTTCGCAACGGCAGACTCTTTCTCATGCCGCATGCCCACAGCGGCCTCAACCATCCCATAGACATCTTCTTTGAGTCGCTGGCCGCGGAAATGAAGGAGCGTGCCGTTGCCGTCATCTTTTCCGGGACGGGTTCCGACGGTACCAACGGCATCAAGTCCATCAAGGAGCACGGCGGCCTCGTCATCGTTCAGGCTCCCGAAACGGCGCATTTCGACGGCATGCCGCGCAGCGCCATCAATACCGGGCTGGCGGACTTCATTCTCTCACCCGCCGCCATTGCGGAAGAAATTCGCAACATCTGCCGGTTTCCCCCGGTGACGTTCCGCGACGAAGCCGCTTCCCGCGCTTTTTCCGACGAAGAAAGCCTGTTCCGCATTTATACGCAGCTCAAAAAAATAAGCGGGATTGATTTCACCTATTACAAGCGCACTACGGTGCTGCGACGCATAGAACGCCGTATGGTCGTGACGCACTGCGCCTCTCTGGGCGAACTGGCCGCCCGGATCATGGAAAAGCCCGCCGAAGCCGACGCCCTTGCAAAGGATATTCTCATTGGCGTGACCCGATTCTTCCGGGACCCGGACTTCTTTGAAAAGCTCAAGGCGGCGGGGATTCGCAGCATCATCAAGGGAGCCGGCGCCACCGACCCCATCCGCATCTGGTGCGCGGGCTGCTCCACCGGCGAAGAGGCCTACTCCATCGCTATTCTGCTGCACGAGGTGATGGAGGAAACGCAGCTTGCCCGCGACATCAAAATCTTTGCCACGGATGTGGACGCCAAGGCCATCGAGACGGCGGGCAAGGGGCTCTTTTCCGAAAATATCGTGGACGACGTGTCGCCGGAACGGCTGGGCAAATATTTCTGCAAGCGCGGTGATCAGTATCAGATATCCAAGGATATCCGGCGGATGATCATTTTTGCGCCGCATAACATGTTTTCGGACCCGCCCTTTGGCCGGCTGGATCTCATCTGCTGTCGCAACGTGCTGATCTACTTCCAGCCCGTCCTGCAAAAAAGCATGTTCGCCATTTTTCATTCCGCCCTGAAAAATGGCGGCTATCTCTTCCTCGGCAGGAGCGAGACGGCCGGCGAATACAATACTATCTTCAAGCCCGCCGCCATCGCCGAAAGGATCTATATTCACAAGGGCGAGGGAAAAAGCGAGGAACTCATGCCGCCGGTCTTTACCGTACCCGCCCTCAAGCCGTCCTCTCCCTCAGTCGCGCCCGTCCCCGCCGATGCGGATCACGACGGCATGGAAAGAAATATCTATCTGCAGTTCCTGGAAAAGTTTCTTCCAGCATCGGTAGTGATCGATGCCCGGAACACTGTTACCCATTTCTTCGGCAATTACTGGGATTATCTGCGCATAGCGCCGGGCAAGGCAACTTTTGACTTCTTCGCCATCGTCAACAAGGATATTCGTCTGGCAGCCTCCACCGCCATAAATCGCTGCCGGAAGGAACAGAGCGCCATTACCTATACCGACATCAGCGTTGACGGTCCCTCGGGCCGCAGAAGCATCACGCTGCGCGCACAGCCTATGGCGCCGGAGGAAGAAAACGGGCCGGTAGCCGTCCTTTTTCTGGAAAATACGCCGCCGGATTCCGAAGGCATCACGGAAAAATACGATATCAATACGACAGCCGCCCGACGCATTGCGGATCTGGAACACGAGCTGCAAAAATCCCGGAGCGATCTCAAGACCAGTATCAACGAGCTGGAAACCGTCAACGAAGAGCTGCAGGCCGCCAACGAGGAACTTCTTACCGCCAATGAGGAACTGCAAAGCTCCAATGAAGAGCTGCAATCCGTCAACGAAGAACTGTACACGGTCAATTCCGAATACCAGCAAAAGCTGGATGAACTGACGCTCATGACCAACGACCTGTCCAACTTTCTGTCGTCCACCATGATCGGTATTCTCTTTGTGGACGGCAAGCTTAATATCCGCAAATTTACCGAGTACATAGGTCGGGAATTTCAACTGATGGATCATGACATAGGCCGCCCCATCCAGATATTCGCCCACAGCTTCCCCTCGGAAGACATCGTAAGCGATGCCGGGACGGTCATGCAGGAGCTCATCCCCATAGACAGGGAAGTTGTCGGCCTGAACGGACGTTTCTACACCATGCGCATAGCCCCCTACCGCACGACGGACAACAGCATTCGCGGTCTGGTCATTACCGTTATCGACAGTCTGGGGACGCCCAGAACTGTCTGAGGGCAGCAGCGCTTTTCCGGCCCCTCCGCCCTGCGGACTCTTCCCGGAACAGGGCGGAGGCCCGGAAAAAAGGCTATTCCACTATCCCGCTCCGCATATCCGAAGCGCCGGACAGGGTTGCAAAGGCCTCGGCGGCCTCGGCCACAGCGGCCTCCAGCGCGGATCGCGACGAAAAGCCATAGACCAGGCAGAGGCAACGACGCGTTGTTTCAGTAATCATGGCGCGGGGAGAATCGCTGCACGGACTGCCCACAGGACCGCGCGCATCCGCCAGCAGCGGCAGCCCCGCCAGATTGACGCTGCCCTTGCCGATGCCTTCGTAACTTTCCCCTTCTTTGCCGCAGCGCAGCACAAGCGGCCCTTCCAGCCGATCCCGGTCATATGACCCGAGAGAAAAACCGCTGTTCAGTGAAACCAGATTGTTGACATCCACCACGCTGTTGATCTGATACAGCTCCTTGCCCTGCCGGATACGTCGCAACAGCGCCTCGGAAGAAACGCGATACCGCCCGGGATCCTTGCCGCAGGCACGGAACGCCGCGCGGGATTCCGCAAGATTGGGCCATGCGGCAAAGGAAGTTTCTTCCATGCGGGCACGCAGCGACGGCAGACAGGAGGCCATCCGTTCCGCCAGACCGGGGGCTTCTTTCTGAACCTCGACGGCAAAGGTCAGCACCCCCAGACGCGTTTCCGGCCAGCACTGCCGCACTGCGGCATCAATATGGATTTCCATGAAACACCTCTTATCAGATTCAAGACTCATTACGCGTATCTTAGAGCATTTTCAGTTTGAAATGCTTCGCATTTCAAACCATACGGCCTGTCGTTTCGCGGAAAAAGCGCGGTTTTTCCGCTC
>CAMBWG010000320.1 GCA_945871415.1 uncultured Desulfovibrio sp. | reverse complement strand
GCCGCCGTGGGTATGGCCGGAAAGCTGAAGCGTTGCTCCGGGGCGGTCAAGAGCGCGCAGTTCCCTTACATGGGCGGGGCGGTGTGACAGAAGCAGGAGCGGCAGGGCCGGAGACGTGCCCTGAAGTGCCTGCCGGATATCGGGGCGGGGCAGGTCCGTCTGTTCCGCCAGATCGTCCGTGATGCCCGCCAGAATGAGTTCCGCGCCGTTACGACGCAGGATGACATGTTCATTTTCCAGTATCTCAACGCCGAGAGAGGAAAATATTGTGGGCCAGTGGCGCGGGACGGAATAGTATTCATGATTGCCCGGGCAGGCATAGACGCCCAGCGGGGCCTTCAGATCATGCAGGGGGTGGAGTTCGCCGAGGTGATGCGATGCGCTGCCGTCAAGCAGATCGCCTGTGATGACAATAAGATCGGGGCGGGCGGCATTGACGGCGTCAACAACGTCGGCAAGCCAGGTCCCGGGGAAGGTCCGGCCGACATGAAGATCGGAAAGATGGGCAACGGTAAGCCCGTCCCAGGCGGCAGGCAGACCCGGAACGACAATCTCCTCCGGCGTGACGGGCGGCACGCGCAGAGCGGAAAAGCAGCCGAAGGCGGCGAGGCCGAGGGAGAGCGCAAGGAGCGCGGCGGAGAGTCCGGGGCGGAGCCGCACGCTTTCGGAAGCGGGACGACCGCGCAGTCGGCGGTAGAGCGGGGAAAGAACGGACAGGACGGCATGGAGTACGATAAAGAGGATCAGTGCAAGCTGAAGGATGCTCCAGGCAATGTAAATCGGCCGGATAATCTCGCAATGCCAGAGCAGAAAGATGACGCGCGCCATATAGACCCTGCCGAGCAGCAGAGCCGCAACGAGCAGCAGCGCGGCCTTTACGGGAAAGCTCATGCGCAGGGGCGGGAGGACGCGCAGGCAGAGGTAGAGAAAACCGGCGGCGATGATGGCGGGATGCAGGGTGCTGCGCAATGTTCTGAAAAGATCCAGACCGCCCGTGCCGGCCCATAATGTACCGGGGAACAGAAGAAGCGCGAGAAAAACAAGCGGCAGCAGCGCCGTCAGGGAACGTCGCAGGAGGAGAATCCGGCGCGGGCTGTCATTCGGGCTCTCGATGGCAACGGCAGGGAAGCGCATGGATTCTCCTCCTTTTGGGGACGTTACTTATACATAGGCAGCAGATCAAAGACAAAGAGCGTGTGGAAGATGGCCACAGCAATGCCGTAGATCAGCAGCATGGGGACGGTAAGCGTGCCGCCCGGCGTGCGGTACTGGCTTTCTTCATGGGTGCGGCGGCAGGCGCGCAGCAGCAGCGCGGGGACGATGACGGACCAGATGGACGCCGCCAGACCGGCCCAGCCGATGGCGGGCAAAAAGCCGTTGGGCCAGATGATGCCGCAGATCATGGGCGGCACGAAGGTGATCAGCATGGTCTTGGTCCGGCCGAGGCGGCTGTCGTCAAAGCCGCAGAGGTCGGCCATGTAGTCGAACAGACCGAGCCCGGCTCCGAGGAAGGAGGTTGCCACGGCCAGCAGCGAGAAGGTTTCCAGCATCTTGAGGATCAGACCGCTGAGGGCGCTGCCCGAGGCTGCCACCAGATCCCCCACATTACCGCCGGCGGCGATGATGTTGCGGAATTCCGCGCGGGGAATGATGCCGTCGGCAGCCGTGATCCAGACAAAATAACAGGCCAGCGCCACCAGCGTGCCGTTACGCAGGCAGGCATTGATGGTCCGGCCGTCCTTGCCCAGATACTTGATCAGACTCGGAACCGAGGCATGGAAGCAGAAAGAGGTCAGATAGGTGGAGGCGGCCCCGAAAATAAAGATGGCTTCGCCGCTGTTTTCGCCACCGAAGAGATTACCCCAGTGGGCGCGGTCGATCATGCCGCCGATGGACAGCAGGAAGGTGATGACCATACCGCCCATCATAATGATGGAAAAGCGATCCACCGCTTTGGAGCTCCACCATACGCAGCCCGTCAGGAGCAGGGAGAAGAGCAGGCTCGCCAGCGTGCGCGGGGCCTCGATGCCGAAGGTGGAGGCCAGAGACTGGGCCACGACCGAACCGCCCCCGCTGACGTAGGCGTACACCAGCGTATAGAGCACAAAGGCCACGGAAAGGCCGTTGACGGCGCTCCAGACCGGGCCGAGGGTTTCGCGCACCATGGTGTGCAGACTGTGGCCGCGCTCAAAATGCAGATTGACTTCCAGCAATGCCTGGCTGGTGCGCAGCATGCAGAACCATGAAACAAGGAGCAGGACGACCGACCAGCCGTACCACATGCCCGCCGAGATCATGGGCAGCCCCAGCATGCCCGCGCCGATGGCCGTTCCCGCCACCATCATGGAACCGCCAAGATGGCGCTGGAAAGTTTCGCCGAACGTGTATCTGATCATGCCTCCCTCCTGGAACGGAAAAAAGAAAAAGCCATGATGCCAAAGACAGGCAGGCAGATCAAGGCGGGGGACGGCCCCGGCGCTTGCCAAAGCCGGCGGCGGCGGCTACCATCGCCACTGCCGTCGAAACGGACGGCAAATTTCTTTTTGGGGAATGTATGAGCAACGAACCGGATAAGATCATTTATTCCATGATCCGCGTTTCCAAGCGCCACGGCCAGAAGGAAGTGCTGAAGGATATCAGCCTTTCCTACTTCTACGGGGCCAAGATTGGCGTGCTGGGCCTGAACGGCGCGGGTAAATCCAGTTTGCTGAAAATTCTGGCCGGGGTCGACAGCGCCTTTGACGGCAAGACCGTGCTGGCTCCGGGCTATACCATCGGCTACCTTGAGCAGGAGCCGCTGGCCGGCGAAACGCGCACCGTGCGCGAAGTCGTGGAAGAAGGCGTGGCCGGCCTCAAGGCCATTGCCGATGAATTCGAGGCCATCAACGCCCGTTTCGCCGAGCCTATGGAGCCGGAAGAAATGGACGCCCTCATAGAAAAGCAGGCCCGCGTCCAGGAAGAAATGGACGCAAAGGGCGTCTGGGATCTGGATGCCCGTCTGGAAATGGCTATGGACGCCCTGCGCTGCCCGCCTGCCGACATGCCCGTGGACAAGGTTTCCGGCGGCGAGCGTCGTCGCGTGGCCCTGTGCCGTCTGCTGCTGCAGGCTCCCGACATTCTGCTGCTGGACGAACCCACCAACCATCTTGACGCCGAGTCCGTAGCCTGGCTGGAGCGTTATCTTTCCTCCTTCCCCGGCACGGTTATCGCCGTGACGCACGACCGCTACTTCCTTGACAATGTGGCGGGCTGGATTCTGGAGCTGGATCGCGGCCGGGGCATTCCGTGGAAGGGCAATTATTCCTCCTGGCTGGAGCAGAAGCAGAAGCGTCTGGCCAATGAGGAAAAGGCCGAGGCCGAACGCCAGAAGACGCTGGCCCGCGAACTGGAGTGGATTCGCATGTCTCCCAAGGGCCGTCATGCCAAGGGCAAGGCCCGTATCAACGCCTACGAGGCCATGCTTTCCCATGAAAGCGAAAAGCGTGCGCCGGATCTGCAAATCTATATCCCGCCGGGACCGCGCCTC
>CAMBWG010000319.1 GCA_945871415.1 uncultured Desulfovibrio sp. | reverse complement strand
TGTCAATGGAAGCTGGAAAGATATTGCGTCATTATTTAGTTGACACCCTCCATTTCGGCATGCTGGGGACTGCCGGACTTCTTGCCGCATTATTGTTTTTATGGAAAAGGGCGTCTGCAGATATTCCTTTTCAGGGTGTTGTCGCCGGTATTATATTTGCCGGATTTTTTGATGTCTATCTGTCACATCAGAGGCTTGCCGTTATTGTTGTTGTGACTATTTATCTTATAAGGAATATTCTGGAGCCGGCCTATTACATGCCGGCGAAACAGCAAGGCGTATCATGCAGGTATGATAGATAGTTCGTCTGATGGAGAACTTTATTTTCGTCGAGAGCGTTTTACCTTTGAAAAAGTAAAACGCGAGGCGGCGACACAGGCCTCGGCCCGGAGTGAGCGGAAAAAACGCGCTTTTCCCGCGAAATGACAGGCAGTATGCTTTGAAGCGCACAGCGTTTCAAACGGAAAATGCTCTAGTTCTTCCGTAACCCTTCGAGAATGCGTTGGCCGAGGATCCCGGGAGCGGCTTCACGAAGCAGAGGAGAGCGCACGCGCAGACTCTGGCTCTGGTTCATGGGGGCGCTGGCGCAGGCGCGGGCGAGTTCCTGTTCGTAGGCGTCGCGCAGAAGCGCAAAGGAAGCGGCGACTTCCGGGTACTCGTTGTCGGCGCGCCAGGGCAGGCGCAGGCTTGTGGAGCCGTGTCCTCCTTTGTGGGGTGGAATGTCGAGAGCGTAGCAGCCCGGGCCGGGCTGTCCGGCGCGTTCCAGCTGATTGGGATAGCAGTGTTCCTGCCAGGATTCCGGCGGTTCCGGAATGGTGGAAGGAATACGCAGCGGCGGTGTTGCCAGCCGGCGTTCCCACGCTTCCAGCTCTATGCTGTAGGTCAGGAGCGGCCGCAGATTGCCGCGTGCCTTGGTGATGGTCCAGTGCAGTTTCATAAGTATTCCTTATGTGCTTAAAGCGTTTTCACCTTGAAAAGGGCGGAACGCGGCCCGGCCGGAGTGAGCGGCAAAGCCGCGCTTTTTCGCAAGACGACAGGCCGTATGGTTTGAAACGCACAGCGTTTCAAACTGAACATGCTCTAGTATTCCGGCAGAGTCATGCGCACGACCTCTCCGAAAGGGGGCGTCTGTCCTCCCTGCCCCCGGACGAGCCAGAGGACGGGATAGTCGGGGGCCTGCGGAAAGAAGGCGCATTCCAGATCGGTGAACCATATCAGAGCCGTCGGGTGTTCTCCCCGGTTTTCCAGCCATGCCGTGACCGGGCGGAAGTCCGTACCGCCACCGCCCACGGGCGTCAGGGAGGAGGGAAGCTCACGACCGTGAATGCGGTGGACAGCCTGAACACGGCAGTCATGAAACAATATGACCGCCTCGGTGTCATAGGGGGCCAGAGCGGCTCCCAGTTCGGCGCAGAAGGAGGACAGCGCAACGTCATCGACAGAGCCGGAACTATCCACGGCCACGGCAAGGCTGGAAATTTTCATATCATGCCGTCCCGGCAGGTAGAGCCCCTGATGCAGGAAGCGGCGGGCGGGATGGCACCATGAATAGTCATTGTCGGCGCAGCGCGCCAGAAAGCGGCGCAGCAGAGAGTGCCAGTCCTGTTGCGCGGGGAAGCAATGGCGCAGCAGACGATGACATCCGGCCGGGATGACTCCCGCGTGACGTGCGCGATCAAGAGTCCGGGCCAGTGTCGTTTCCACGTCGAGCTGCGCCTGCTCCCCGTGTTCGCCTTGTCCTTCACGCAGTCGGGGAGCATCACGGATTTCTCCGTCAAAAAAGGGAATATCCTTTTTCCCGCGTGCGGCGGGGTGCCGGGCGCTGGCGGCTGACCGGACGTGACGCTGTGCGTCTTCCTGTCCTGTTTCGGAAGGTGGATGCGGCGTTGTCATGCCCGCATCGTGTTCCGGCAGTGATGTTTGCGAGCCGTCGCCGTATCCCTGTGCGCCGTTTGGGCCGGAGAACTGCCTGGCGCTGCCGCGGGAAATCTGTCGGGACAGCAACTCCCTGTAGACGCTTTCCACAGGAAGACCGGAATATTCCGGGCGGCTTACCGCGCCTTCGGGAAGGCGGAAACCGGCTTGCAGCAGGATGTCGTTGATGACGACGTCGCAGGCCTCATTCCAGAGGCGCGGATTGCGATGCTGCCGCCGGGCATGATGCCCGCAGGCCAGATGCAGCGCCTCATGCGCCAGAGCTCCCACAAGTTTTTCCTGAGAGATGCCGGCGGCAAAGGCCGGGTGATAGCCCAGCGTTGTTCCGTCCGTCCAGATCTGGCGGCAGGTCTCGTCGGCTTCCAGGCGCAAACCCAGAACAAGACTGCCGAAGAAGGGTTCCCGTGTGATGAGCGCGGCTCTGGCGCGGCTCAGGGCGCGGGCGGCCTCCTGCCGTACTGACGGTCGGGACATCAGAGCAGCACCTCGGCATGCTGCTGTGCCCAGCGGGCAAAGGGGCGGCTTTCAATGATGGCGGCGTCATGGCGCGCGGCTTCGCGGAAGAGAAGAACGCCGAATTCGGCAGGCAGACGCGCGGCATAATCCGCAATGGCGTCCAGCGTATCTTCCCGGGCGCGACGGGCCAGCCCCTCGCACAGAGCATAGAGGGCCGCGGGATCGTCCGGTATGACCGCGCGATCCGGATCAGCAAGAATCTCTTCCAGTTCCGGCAGGCCGTGCCGTTGCGCCAGATAGCCGCACAGCTCGGCGGCGGCTCCTCTGCCGACGGCTCCCGCAAGCAGTTCTTCCCGAACCTCCCCGGGGGGATCTGCCCGAAGAATTGCGGAAGCAAATTCCCAGGAACGGGGAGAGGCAAAGGCCTGTTCTCCGGAAGCGGGATCAAAATGCAGCAGCAGCCGGGGGCGGAAGCGCAGAAAGGCGCGGATATCGGAATGGATGTCCGCGGCTTCGGCCCAGAGGAGCCAGTCGTCAATATCGGGAACAACGCTGATATGCGTCATGCGGTTGGCCAGCGCCGTGGGCATGCGGCAGGCAACGGCGCGATCTCCTTCCCGATTGCCCGCCGCAAGCACGCACCAGCCGTCAGGCAGGCGGTATTCCCCGATGCGGCGGTCAAGGATGAGCTGATAGCAGGCCGCCTGTACCAGCGGCGGCGCGGCGTTGAGTTCGTCGAGAAAAAGAACGCCCTGCGCCGCGTCGTTTTCGTCTGGCAGAAAGGAGGGCGCGCACCAGACGGTTTTGCCGTCGGCGGCAATGCGCGGCAGGCCGCGCAGATCCACGGGATCGAGCAGCACGGCGCGAATATCGTGCAGGGACATGCCGCGTCGGCGGGCGGCTTCGGCAACAAGGCGGCTTTTACCGACGCCGGGCGGCCCCCAGAGAAAGGCGGGCTGTCCGGCGGCAAGCAGGATATCGAGAGCGGCGAGCGTTTGCGACGGCGTCATGTGCATTCCTTTTGAAATAAGAAATGAAATTCTTTTTCTTTTAGTACATCCGAAAAAAAACAGCGTCAAGGTTGTTCTGGCAGTGAATCTGTTTTTCCCGGAGCGACCCTTCAGAGCGCTGTCAGTTTGAAAC
>CAMBWG010000318.1 GCA_945871415.1 uncultured Desulfovibrio sp. | reverse complement strand
GCGCGGGGCGTTCCACCCCCGGCGGCCGGTGGTTGCGCTAAAAAAGCGCGGTTTTTCCGCGAAACGACAGGCCGCCGGGCGGCGCTGCTGCGCCGCCGCCTCGCATGCGGTCTTTTTCAAAGGCGGCATGCGCTAATGGCAGCGGATGCCGGTCAGCAGATGCTCCATCTTTTCTTTCTTGGTGCGGAGATAGGCTTCGTTTTCGGGGCAGGCTTCGATTTCAATGGGAACGCGTTCCACAATCTCGATGCCGTAACCGGAGAGGCCGACAATCTTCTTGGGATTATTGGTCAGCAGGCGAATTTTGTGAATGCCGAGGTCCACAAGAATCTGGGCGCCGGTGCCGTAGTCGCGCAGGTCGTCGGGGAAGCCGAGCTTGCGGTTGGCTTCAACGGTGTCGTAGCCCTGATCCTGAAGGGCGTAGGCGCGAATCTTGTTCGTCAGGCCGATGCCGCGGCCTTCCTGACGCATGTAGATAAGCGCGCCGCGTCCGGCCTTTTCAATCTGGCGCAGGGCCGCGCCCAGCTGGCCGCGGCAGTCGCAGCGCAGGGAGCCGAGGGCGTCGCCGGTGAGGCACTGACTGTGCACCCGCACGAGAACCGGTTCGGGGCCGGTGATATCACCCTTGACAATTGCCAGATGCGTGCCGGGTTCGCGGTCGCTTTCGTAGGCGTACACCGTGAAGTCTCCGAACATGGTGGGCAGATGCGCCTTGGCATCGCAACGCACGGACACCTGGCCCCGGTTGAGGCGATAGCGGATGATATCCTTGACGGCGGCAATTTTGAGGCCGTGCTCGGCGGCAAAGACCTCAAGATCGGGCATGCGCGCCATCGTGCCGTCGTCCTTCATGATTTCGCAGATGACGGCGGCGGGCTTCAGTCCCGCAAGGCGGGCAAGGTCCACGCTGCCTTCCGTCTGGCCCGCGCGGGAAAGCACTCCGTCGGGACGGGCGCGCAGGGGGAAGACATGCCCGGGGGTCACGATATCCTCGGCGCGGGCGTCGTCGGCTACGGCGGTGCGGATGGTGCGGGCACGGTCCGCGGCGGAAATGCCGGTGGTGATGCCTTCGCGCGCTTCAATGGATACGGTGAAGTTGGTGCCGAAACGGGAGCCGTTACGCTGCGTCATGAGCGGCAGGTTCAGCTTGTCGGCCATCTCGGGAGCCATGGGCAGGCAGATGAGGCCGCGACCGAATTTCGCCATGAAATTGATGGCTTCCGGGGTGACAAACTCCGCCGCCATGGTCAGATCGCCTTCGTTTTCGCGATCTTCGTCATCCACAAGAATAATCATCTTGCCTTGCTTGAGTTCAGCAACGGCTTCTTCAACAGAGCAGAGGGGCATATCGTAATCCTTTCTTGCCGCTGTGCGGCAGGTGTCTTTGCCCGTAAAAGTAGGAAGGCTCGAGGGTACTGTCAACCTTTCGGACGCGACGGGACGACATTCGCGCCCGCACAGGATGCCGGGGAGAAGGAAACCCCCTCTGCTGGAGCGTGTTGTTCTTCCGGGGGGCCTTCCCCCAACGCGCTTTTTCAGACGGATGCAGGCGCATGTGAGAGTCTTTTTCAGAGCGTTTCACCTTTGAAAAAGGTGAAACGCGAGGCGGCGGCACAATGCCGCCCGGCCTGAAGTGATCGGAAAAACCGTGTTTTTCGCGAAACGACAGGCCGTATTGTTTGAAATTGTTTTATAAATTTATGTTGATACGCCTTATGCGATGCGGAGGCGGCCGCGCTCCATACGGGCCTGCCGGTTGAGGCAGGAAGGTCCTTCGCCTTCCTCGTGCGACACATAGACAAGATGGATGCCGCGTTCCGCCAGCCGGTCAAGCAGTGCGAGGTAGTGCGCCCGGCCAATGGGATCGAGACCGGAGCAGGGTTCGTCCAGCAGCAGCACGTCGGGATGTCCCACAAGGGCGCGCGCAAGGAACAGGCGGCGCAGCTGCCCTGTGGAGACCTGCCGGATGGAAATGTCCGCCAGTTCTGCCGCATCCAGTTCTTCCATGACGCGCATGGCCTCGGCTATTTCTTCGGCGCTGAAATCCCGGTAAATGCCCACGCTGTTGTCAAAGCCGGAGCAGACCAGGTCCAGCGCATTGACGCTGTAGCCGTACCGGGCCTGCGACAAATCGGAAACCAGGCGGATGCCCTTGCGTATATCTTCCAGAAGGCTGGTTTCGCCGCCGTTTCCGGGCAGATAACGGGTAATGCCGCCGCCCGTGGCCACAAATTCATCCCCGGCCAGCATACGCAGAAAAGTGGATTTGCCCGAACCGTTGTCACCGACAATGCGCCAGTGCTCCCCGCGCCGCAACGTCCAGTTGATGTCGTGCAGCACTTCTTCCCCGTCAAGAAAGACATTGGCATGCCATACCCGCACCAGCGGCGCGGCATCCAGCGCGGGCATCTCGGGCGCGGCGCGCAGCGCCGGACGGGGTTGCCGCGGCGGCAGGGCCTCGGCCCCCGCATCAAAGGGCGGTCTGGCGTCTTCGGGAAGCAGGCGCCCCCCGTCAATCCAGCGTCGCCGGGCGCACCATTCCGGTACCTGATCCATGCGGTGGCTGCTCATGATGACGGTCATGGCCGGGCCGGCCGCCTGCGTCAGGGCTTCCAGCGTCGCAAAGAAGCGGCGGCGGTGTCCCATGTCCAGCCCGTCCACGCATTCGTCCAGCAAAAGCAGCGCGGGGCGGCGCAGCAGGGCCCTGCCAAGGAGCAGAATACGCAGCTGGCCCTGCGACATTTCCGGCAGCTGCCGTTCCAGCAGCGGCAGGGCGTCCAGCCGGCGGGCCATGTCTTCCACGGCCTGCGCCTGTTCTTCCGTTGTGGTCGTATACAGAAGGGGCGTATCCTCGAAGCCCGTCAGCAGCAGTTCCCGCCCCGTGATATACCAGCTTTGCCGCTGATAGCGCTCCTGCTGCGCGGGCGAGACCAGCGCGGAAATGGATCTGCCCACAATGGGCGAGCTTTCCGGCCCGTCGGGGCCGTACCAGCGAATACTGCCTGCCGACGGCCACAGCAGACCGTGCAGCAGCGACAGCAGCGTGGTCTTGCCCGCGCCGTTGACGCCCATGAGCGCGCAATGCTCGCCGCGCTGAATCGTCCAGCAGATGTCATGCAGCACGTCTTCATGCGCCGCGTCGCCGGGAAGAAAAAGATTGAGATGGTCTATGGCTACAAGGGGCTGTGTCATGGCCGCGTCCGCCTGGCTGGAGGTGATGCAGGAATGGGGTTGGTATTGAGGGGAGAGGGGGAAACTTGTTCTGGCGAAAAAAAGTTTCCCCCTCTCCCCCTTCAAAAATCGCTTGTCAGGTCGCCGTGCGGGTGTCGTGACACGCGCGGCAGCCGTTAGTCTGCCGTCCCCCGGAATTTCCGTGGAGACTTCCCGTTTGCTTTCTCAGAGAGCGTATTGCCTTTTTCAATGGCAAAACGCTCTAGAACGTTTTAGCTCTGAAAAAGATAAAACGCGAGGCGGCGGACAGCGCCGCCCGGCCCAGAGTGAGCGGAAAAACAGCGTTTTTTCCGCGAAACGACAGGCCGTATGGTTTGAAA
>CAMBWG010000317.1 GCA_945871415.1 uncultured Desulfovibrio sp. | reverse complement strand
GCTGGCCGCAGGACGGCGGCCCCTTCATCACCCTGCCGCTGGTCTATTCGGAAGATCCGCGCCGCCCCGGTCTGGCTGCCTCCAATCTGGGCATGTACCGGGTGCAGCTCGGCGGCAACGCCTATGCGCCCGATGAAGTGGGGCTCCATTACCAGATTCACCGGGGTATCGGCGTGCATCATGCGGCGGCGCTGGAGCAGGGCAGGCCGTTGCCGGTCATGATTTTTGTGGGCGGGCCGCCGTCGCTGACGGTTTCCGCCGTCATGCCGTTGCCCGAGGGCCTTTCGGAGCTGCGTTTTGCCGGGCTGCTGGGAGGACGACGCGTGGATATGGCCCAGGTGCCGGGCTTTGAACTGCCCGTGGCGGCCGAGGCGGATTTCTGCCTGTGGGGGCATGTGCTGCCGGAGCTGAAGCCCGAAGGGCCGTTCGGCGATCACGTGGGCTATTACAGCCTTGCCCATGATTTTCCCGTGCTGAAGGTCGAGGGCGTGCGGCATCGGGCCGATGCCATCTGGCCTTTTACGGCGGTCGGACGGCCGCCGCAGGAAGACACGGTTTTCGGCGACTTTATCCATGAGCTGACGGGCTGCATGGTGCCGCAGGTCTTCGCGGGCGTGCGCGAGGTGCATGCCGTGGATGCCGCGGGCGTGCATCCTCTGCTTCTGGCGCTGGGCAGCGAGCGCTACACGCCCTATGAGGCCGTGCGGCGGCCGCGCGAGGTGCTGACGGCCGCGCTGCATCTGCTGGGAACCACGCAGACGGCGCTTGCCAAGTACCTTGTCATTGCCGCGCACGAGGACGCGCCCGGTCTGCATGCGCGTGATGTGCCCGCTTTCTTCCGGCATGTGCTGGAGCGCACGGACTTTGCCCGCGATCTGCATTTCTTCACGCACGGCACCACGGACACGCTCGATTATACGGGGCTGGGTCTGCATGAAGGTTCCAAACTGGTATGGGCCGCCGTGGGCGATGCCCGCCGCCGTCTCGGCACGGAGCCCGGCGCGCTGCCGTCCCTGCCGGAAGGCTTCGGCGATCCGCATGTGGTGGCCCCCGGCATCGTCGCGCTGCGCGGCCCGCGCAACGACAGCCCGCGCGGGCAGGGAGACGCGCGCATGGAAGCCCTCGCGCAGGCCCTCGGCTCCTGGGAGGCCCGCGAATCCTTCCCGCTGGTGGTTGTGGTCGATGACGCCGCCTTTACGGCGGCCTCCTTCGATAACTTCCTCTGGGTGACCTTTACCCGTTCCGATCCCGCCGCGGATGTCTACGGTGCGTATGCCGCAACCCATGCCCGGCACTGGACCTGCGAAGCGCCGCTTATTATCGACGCCCGCGCCAAGCCCTTCCATGCTCCGGCGCTGGAGGAAGACCCCGAGGTCGAACGCCGCGTGGACGCGCTGGCCGCCCCCGGCGGTCCGCTGCACGGCATTTTGTAGAGTGCGGGGAGGGGGCGTTTATGGGGTTGAGGGGGGAAGGAACCCCCTTTCGCCGGCGCGCAAAGGGCCCAGCCTTTCCGAAGGGAAGGCGTTCTTGCAGGTCTTCCCCCCCTCAAACTCCCCCCATCCCTTCCCCAGCGCGCTTTGTTCGGGAGGATGCACGGCGCGGGGACGCGGGAGGTCATCCCCGGGTAAACGTCCCCCGGGAGTGTCGCGAAAAAGTCTTTCCCGCCGTGCCGGGAAAGAGGGAGTTTTTGGGTAACAGGCCGTTTTCGGTTGTTGGAGTTTTTTAGTTTTGAAACGCAACACGTTTCAAACTGAAAATGTTCTACGTGCCGGAGACGACGGCCGGACGGAGCGGCGAGAATGCCGGAACGCTCCTTGCCCTTGAAATGCGCGTTGGGGCAGGGGGAGAGTTCCTTCCCCCCGCAAACGTTTCCGTCCTCTCTTAACCACGCGTTATGGAGAGTAAATAAAGCGGCGGTATCATTGCCCCCCGACAGGCCGCTTCCCCGGAGAGTGTGACAGACGTTTTCTATTGCGCCGGTGATTGTATGACGGGCGGTTTCAGAGAATGAGCGCTCATCCTGAATGCTTTTCCTGTTCGCAAGGCCGCGGAGCGGCGGCGGGAAGGAATGCGGCAGGGCGTCCCCGTCTTTCAGAAACAGAGTAATTCGCCTAACAATGGAACAAGTATGAAGATAGCGTTATTGCAGTGCAATGCGGTTACGGGTGATGTGGTTGGCAATGTGGAGCGCATTGCGGCTGCGGCGCGGGAGGCGGCTGCGGCGGGCGTGGATTTGTGCGTGACGCCGGAGCTTGCGCTGGTGGGGCCGGAGCCGGGCAGTTATGCGCAGATGGTGGATTTTGCCGACGGCTGCGGCCGGGGGCTGGATCTGCTGGCCGGGGCGGTGCGGGATGCGCCGCCGCTGCTGGTGGGCGCGCCGGTGCGGAGCGTCTACGCGCAGGGCCTGCTGTCCAATGCGGCGGTACTGTGCCGCGACGGGCAGTGGCAGATTACGTCCCGCAAGGTGGGCGTCGGCGGCATGAGCAAGGAAGGGCGGGTTTTCGAGCTGGGGCTTTCCTGCGGCATTCTGACGCTGGGCGGCTGGCGTCTGGGTATTGCTCTCTGCGGCGGCGAGGCCGACGGCGAAAGTCCGTTCTGGGAAATTCAGTATGCCAGCGGCCATAATCCGCTGATGGAAATGATTCAGCGCGGCGTGGACGCCATTGTGCACATGAGCGCAACGCCGTTCTGCCGGGGGGCGCAGGAGCTGATCGAGCATCGGCTTTCGCATGTGGCGGCGCGCCATCATGTGCATCTTTTTTCCGTCAATCTGGCGGGCGGTTTTGATTCCGGGGTGTACGGCGGCCAGAGTCTGGCCTTTGATCCCACGGGGCAGCTGCTGGCGCGCGGCAGGGCCTTTGAGGAAGAAGTGCTGATTGTGGACACGGCCGCGGGCGCGGGAGAGATTCACCCGTCGTGCGCCTGCCCGGAAGAAGCCGTCTGGCGCGCGCTGACGCTGGGCGTGCGGGACTTTGTGAGCAAGTGCCATGCGCGCAAGGCCATTGTGGGCCTTTCCGGCGGCATGGATTCGGCGCTGGTCTGCGCCGTGGCGGCCGAAGCCCTCGGCGCGGAAAACGTGCTGGGCGTGCTCATGCCGTCCCCCTACAGCAGCGAAGGTTCCGTGACGGATTCGCTGGCCCTTGCCGAAAATCTGGGCGTGCGGACCGTGACCCTGCCCATTCAGCCGGTGATGCGCGCCTTTGCCGATGCTCTGCGTCCCGGGCTGGGGCTGTTCCCCGAACCGGCGGGCGGCGATACCACCTTTGAGAATGTGCAGGCCCGCATCCGGGGCGTGCTGCTGTCGTCGCTGGCCAACCGCGCGCGGGCGCTGGTGCTCAATACCGGCAACAAGAGCGAAGCCGCCGTGGGCTACAGCACCCTCTACGGCGATACCGTGGGCGCGCTGGGCGTCATTGCCGATTTGACGAAAACGGAAGTCTACGCCGTGGCCGAATGGTTCAACGCGTCGCACGGCAAGGAACTTATTCCCCGCGCCATCTTCGACAAGGCTCCTTCCGCCGAGCTGCGCCCCGGCCAGAAGGATTCCGACAGTCT
>CAMBWG010000316.1 GCA_945871415.1 uncultured Desulfovibrio sp. | reverse complement strand
TGATACTCCCCTATAAAAATGGCTATTTATCAACTGTTTGTTGTGACATAGCCAAGATATTTTCCAGAATAGATGAAAAAGATACCGATATTTCTTGTCGGGCTGAAGAGTCCGTTTTTGTGAGTCTCTGTCAATATGCAGTATTATAAGATAGTTAGATGTCTTATTGGTTTGTTTCCCGGCAGAAATTCAAAAAAATATCAAAAATAAGCAGTATTTTCTGATTTTTATATGATTGTTGCTGATGCAACGCTTTATGCGGCCATGCAGCAAATTAAATCGTCGCCAGTATAAGGCTGCGTTTGCGGGGACGCAGACGAAGCGCCCGGCTCCGAGGCGGCAATTTTCGTTTGTCTTCTGCGGGCGCTGGTATGTCGGCCGGGGACGTTCCGCTGCGCCGAAGATCCGGCAGCACAGAACCGCCCGGCCAGAAGTGAGCGTGAAAAACGCGTTTTTTCCACGAAACGGCAGGCTGTATGGTTGGAAACGCGAAGCATTTCAGACTGAAAATACTCTCGTTCAACGGCATCGTGTCCCCGGTATGCGCCGGCCCGGAGGCTTCCTGTTTTTGCGGAACTTGCATGCGCGGAGGCTCTGGGGTATAAGCTGAAAGTGCGTATCCGGGAAAATTGTTCCTGATATGCGCGGTTCAGCCTGAATTAGAGCGTTTTAGAGCGTTTCTCCTTTTTTAAAGGTGAAACGCGAGGCGGCGGTACCGTGCCGCCCGGCCCGAAGCGCGCGGAAAAATCGCGTTTTTTCCGCGAATCGACAGGCCGCATGGTTTGAAACGCAACGCGTTTCAATCTGGAATTGCTCAAAAACAGAAGGTAATTATATGAAAAAAATGTGCAGTGTGTTTCTTGTGGCTCTTGTGGCTGGTACGATGGTGTCCGCGGATTTTGCCGACGCCGCCATGCGCCGGGGAACCGTTCGCAGCCGTGCCGTGGCTCCTCGTACAACGCCCGCGCCGGTGACCACCGCGCCGCGCGTGACGACACCTTCGACAGCAACGACGCCGTCGGCAACGACTCCCGCAACAGCGACGCCGCGCACGACGACAACCTCGCCGACGCAGGCCGCGCCTGCCGCTTCGGCAACGTCGTCCGCTCCGGCGGCAACGCCCCCGGCTTCCACCCCGGGTCAGAACTTCGGACAGACCGCGCAGCCGTATCCCGCCGGACAGTATCCCGGTCAGTATGCGGCGCCCGCGCCTTCCCAGGGCAGCGGTATCGGCGGGGCTTTGCTGGGAGCCGGCGCGGGGGTGGTCGGCGGCTATCTGCTCGGCAATGCGCTTTCCGGCTCTGATGTTGCCAATGCGGCGCAGTCCGCGGCTGATACCGCCGCTGCCGGAGTGCAGTCCGCCGCTGCCGCTGTAACCGGCGCGGCACAGCCCGGCACGAATGCGCCGGCCGCAAATCTGTTGGGCTATGATACCGCCAATTACTGCAAGCAGCTCGCTCAGGGCAATGCCGCGACGCAGCAGCAGTGTACCGCGGCGGAAGATGCGGCTATGGCAACGCTGCGCAGTTGCGTGGCCATGTCTACCGGTCTGAACGGTATCGGCAGTTATGATGCTCTGCTGCGTTGCCTGCGTTCGACGCCGACCGCCCAGCCCGCGACGGCTCCGGCGCAATAGAGCGTTTCAAATCACACGCTCTGTCGTTTCGTGGAAAAAGCGCGGTTTTGCCGCTCGCTTTTGTCCGGGCGGCGTTGTGCTGCCGCCTCGTGTCCACCGGAACAGCCTTTCCCCGCATAAATAATTCAGAAGCGGTCCGCCGGATGGCGGGCCGCTTCTGTTATCTGGAGGGCGTTGTTGCGCAGGCTTTGCGTCTTGCCGGGAAGCGCAGCCTCCTTTTGGGGGGAGACATTCTTTCCTTCCCGGGGGGAGAGGAGATTGGAGACGGCGCGTTATTCGGCAACCCGGCCCTTGAGGGAGACAAATCCGACCCTGTCGATCAGAGCCTGCCCTTCGGGGCCGCAAATCCAGTCCATGAGGTCCTTTACTTCTCTGCGCGGGGATTGCCGTGTTGCCATGACGAGAGGAAATGTCAGCGGATAGCGGCCGCTGCGAATATTTTCCGGTGTCGGCGCTATGCCGTCTATGGTCAGAAAACGAATTTCTCCATCCGGGAATAATCTGTGCGCCCGCCAGAAAAAGGCGTACCCCAGCGCATCCGGTCTGTTGCGGTAGTCCGCCACCGAGGCGGTCTGGTCCATCAGAGGGCGGATGGTTGTCCGACCATGCATGACCATGCTGTTCAGGGCCTGCTGCGTGCGCTCATCGTCTGTCTGAAAGGCAAAAATGCGTGTATCCGGGCCGCCGACATCTTCCCAGGAGCGGATTCCGCCCGCATAGATATCCCCTAGCTGGGCAAGACTCAGGCTGCGGACGGGATTGTCCTTGTGGACGAAAAAGACAAGAGCCTCCCGGGCAATGGGCGTCAGTTCCGGGGCTTCTCTTCCTTCCTGCACCGCAAGCGCCGCAAGCTCCTGTGCGCTGGCGAGATCGCCAAAAGCAATATCGCATCCATTGCGCACCAGCTGACTCATGGCCCGCTTCAGGGTCCAGTTATAGTTTACGACGTTCAGGCTGTACGGATCATCGGCGTTGTCTCCGGTGTCGTCGTCATGACTTGCAGGGTTTTTGTCGTTTGGTGTGCCATAGACGGCCCGGGCTACCGCCCCGTAGAGCGGCAGCAGATTGATATCGCCGTCAAGCAGGGGATAGTTGGCCATAATGCGCAGAGAAGGCGGGCTTGCCGGTCCGACGAGGAGATTAGCGGAGACAGAGGGAAGATATGCCGGCAGATATATTTCCTTTGCCGCCTCTCCTTCTTCTCTGTACAGCGTATTACTGACAATGTCGTACAGGTTTGCTCCGATAACAATCCCGACCAGTCCGACATAGCCGAGCATACGAAGCAGCCCTCTGCTCCTGTTGCGCGCGGGCGCACTTTTCCGGGCTCCCCAGAAAGCTCCCAGCGCAAACAGCAACCAGGGAACGACGGCGTAATGCGCAATAGAAAAAAGGGCAAGATAGAGATTCGGTCTTTCCAGCAGCGGCCAAAAGACACTCAATGCCATCAGGTAGATAAGCGGAGGGAGGAGCAGCAGGGGAATATAACGCTCCGCCAGTGTTGGAGGGAGGGGTTGTCCGGCCGTCAGTCTCCATCCCGCAAGCGGAGCAAGCAGCAGTAGTAGCCCTCCACTGCCGCATATGGCGTATATCAGGGTGTCCAGACTGCTGAACAGCGTACTGCACAGGATGAAGAAGGTCAGGCCGCCTGCCGCGCAGAGCAGGGGAGGCAGCAGTAATCCGGCAGTGAAAGATATCAGGGCATAGCGTGTCATTCTCTCCTCCTGTGCGGTTCAGTAATCGCGATAGGGCTGGGAGCCATGTCCCCCGGCGCCGACAACGGGAGCGGCGCTGTTAAATAAAGGACTAGCGTGTGAGATTGGATTTTGTCAACTATAAAAATAGTTATTTAGTTTTGTTCTGCGATAGTTGATAAGTGGGGGAGGGGTTCCCTCCCCCCTCAATCAGAAAAAACAAAAAACTTTCCACAAAAAGCTTG
>CAMBWG010000315.1 GCA_945871415.1 uncultured Desulfovibrio sp. | reverse complement strand
TGAGCGGAAAAACCGCGTTTTTCCGCGAAACGACAGGCCGTATGGTTTGAAACGCTTGCGTTTCAAACTGAAAATGCTCTGAGAAAGGAGAGGGGGAGCTCGAGGGGGAGAGGGAGAACCCTTTTCCAAAAGGGTTTCCCTCTCCCCCTCAATCCTCTAATTAAGGATTAAACAATGAGCAGCATAGCGGCATTGTATATAGTGGGGCTGGGGCCGGGGTCTGCGGACTGCCTGACGCCGCAGGCGGAGCGGGCTTTGGCGGCGAGTGCCTGCATTGCGGGCTATGGCCGGTATGTGGAGCTTGTGCCCGAGGCCTTGCGGGCGGGCAAGCGGATCATCAGCAACGGCATGCGTCAGGAGGAGGAGCGTTGCGCCGCGGCGCTGGACAGCGCCATGTCCGGCGTGCCGACGTCGCTGGTATGCTCGGGGGACCCGGGCATTTATGCGCTGGCGGGGCTGGTGCTGGAACAGGCGGAAGAGCGGGGGCTGCTGGATGCGCTGCCGCTGGAGATTGTGCCGGGCGTGCCCGCGGTCTGCGCGGCGGCGGCGCTGCTGGGCGCGCCGCTGATGCATGACTTTGCCTGCGTCAGCCTGAGCGATTTGCTGACGCCCTGGGAGACCATAGAACGCCGCCTGCGCGCCGCCTTTGCCGCTGATTTTGTGGTGGCCCTGTATAATCCGCGATCCCGGGGCAGAAACTGGCAGCTGGACAGGGCGCTGGAGCTGGCCCGCGCGGAACGCGCGGCGACCTGCCCTGTGGGGATAGTCCGCAATGCCTGCCGCGAGGGACAGGACGTGCGCGTTCTGACATTGGAAAGCATTTGTTCCGCTGATGTGGATATGCTGTCGCTGGTGATTATCGGCAACAGCGAAACCCGGCGGATGGGGCGCTATATGGCGACGCCGCGAGGGTATGCGGCCCGCCGGGCCGCGCGGGAAGCTTCCCGTGCAAAATGCCGACTGAGTTGACACAAGCCGTGGCAGGGGGTAGGGTTACCGGAAAGGCTGTCCGCCCCTTGCGACGCCTGTGTGCAGAGAGAAGGCGAACGCGCAGAGGGGCGCGGTCGTGTCCATCGCTCTGGAACTCGAGGAGGTTCTCATGAAGAAGACGTTGCTGCCCGCCGGTTTGCTGGCCCTGGCTCTGGCTGTTCCCGCCTTTGCCGCACAACCCCCTGTTCCCGCTGATGGATTGAAGTTCGCAGGCGCCAAGAAGACTGTCATTTTCAATCACTCGACGCATACGTCCGTGGAGTGCGTGACCTGTCACCATCCGGTGAAGGAACAGGAAAACTACGCCAAGTGCGCCACCGCTGGCTGCCATGACGATCTGCAGGCCAAGAAGGGCACGTCCTCCCTGTATGCCGTTGTGCATACGCGCAAGGATGCCAAGTATCAGACCTGTATGGAATGCCATCAGAAGATCGCGGCGGAAAAGCCCGAACTGAAGAAGGATCTGACCGGTTGCGCCAAGTCCAAGTGTCACCCGTAGAAACCGCGCCCCAAGGCGGGGCTTTCTGCTGAAAGCGTGTAAAAGGCCGTCCCCCGGGCGGCCTTTTTTGCGCCAGAGTGTTTCAATCTTGAAGAAGGTGAAACGCGAGGCGGCGGCACAACAGCGCCGCCCGGCCCGGAGCGAGCGGAAAAACCGCGTTTTTTCGCGAAACGACAGGCCGTATGGTTTGAAACGCGAAGCGTTTCGAACTGAAAATGCTCTGAACGGGAATATTTGCTTTTTTTGCTCAACCTGCTAGGTTTTCACTTGCATTATGTATTTTTTCCCTGTCTGAATGAACAGCGTGTTTTCCGCACTGCGCGGACAGTGTGCGCTCTGGAAGGAACGGATGTTCAGGGCGTCCGCTCTGGAGGCAATCTACTCGAACGAGGCTCCTCATGGCAAAAGATGACGTCATAGATCTGACCGATCTCATACAGCAAGGTTCTTCTTCGCAGTCCCGTGGTCCGGCGCCGACGCCGCCGGGGCATGTGGTTGTTCCCGACGAAAAATTGCAGATGCCGGGGCTGGACGGCGTGGATGATTTGCTGGCGTCGCTGAATATGACGTCCACGCCCGCCACAACGGAAGTGCCGCCGCCGCCGGAACAGAATGCCGGGCCGTCGATGGACCTGGATACCATCCTTGGCTTCAAGGAGCCCCCTGCCGCGCCCGCAGCCAAACCTGCGGCCGACGACGATGTGGTGGATATCAGCAGCCTGCTGGGCGAATCCGGGGATTCCGCGGCCGCGCCCGCGGCGGGCAAGGGCTTTGACGCGGTGCTCAGCGAGGCCTCCGCAGCGGCCCCCGCGCCTGCGAATGATGATCTTGATCTTGACGCCCTGCTCAACGAAAAGGCGGCAGCGGCGCCCGCGGCGGCCGCGCCTGCCGATGACCTTGATCTTGATGCGCTGCTCAATGAACCGGCGGCCGCGCCCGCAGCCAAACCGGCGGCGGCCCCCCTTGATCCCATTGCCGCGGAAGCGCTGAGCGTGGTGGACGAGGCGCAGCAGGAGTTGTTCAGCCCCGCTGCGGCGGCTGCGGCGGTTGCCGCCCCGGTTGCCGCCCCGGTTGCCGCGCAGGCGGCTCCCGCTCCGAAGGCCGAGCCTGCGGCCGTCGCTCCGGCGGCGGCTCCGGCTGATCCGGCTCTGGCGGCGCGTGTGGCCCAGTGCGAACAGGCGCTGGAGTCCATGTCCGGGCGCGTGGCTGCCGTGGAGGCTGCCGCGGCCGCTCCTGCGGAACCTGCCGTTGATCCGGCGCTGGGCAAGCGTCTGGCCCAGTGCGAACAGGTGGTGAAATCGCTGCTTGGTCGTGTGGCCGCCGTGGAGGCCGCGCCCGCGTCGACGCCTGCGGAACCTGTGGCTGATCCGGCCCTGGCCGAGCGTCTGGCGGCCTGCGAAAGCGCCGTGTCGGCCGTGTCCGGGCGCGTGGATGCCGTGGAAGCCGCCGCGGCCGCTCCTGCGGCGGACGATACCGCGCCGCTCCGGGACGAGCTGAGCGAATGCGGTCGTTCGCTTTCCGCGCTGGCGGAACGTGTGGCCACACTGGAAGAGGGCGCGCGCGGCGCGTCCGACGCCGTGCTGAAAGAATCGCTGGAAGCGGCGTGTCAGGCTTCGGAAACAACGCTGCGCAGCGCGCTGGACAGTGCCCGTCAGGAGCGTAACGATTTGTTTGCGGCCCTGCCCGGACTGGTGGCCGAGGCCGTGCGTCAGGTTGTCGGTCAGGCGGCCGCTCCGGCTGCGGCGGCGCTGCCCGACGGTCTGCGCGAAGAGCTCGACCGGCTGGGCATGCAGTGTCGCAGCATGGCGGCGCGTCTGGATGCGCTGGAAAAGCGGCTTGACGACATGCAGCCCGCGTTCAATGCCAATATTGAAAAGGCGGCCGCCGCGGCCATGTCCCGTCTGCTTAACGAGCAGATTGCCAAACTGACGCAGGAATAAACGCCGCTTCACGCCGGGGCCGGGCCGAGCGCCTTCCTTGCCAAGGAGCCGCGTTACGGCTATGCTCTGGCGTCATTCCGGCATTCGTGCCTGTTTTCACATGAAAAAAAGGGGCGGGGGCCTGTGTTTCCGTCTCTTCACCCGTCCGGC
>CAMBWG010000314.1 GCA_945871415.1 uncultured Desulfovibrio sp. | reverse complement strand
CACGTGCGGGAAGGCGTGATCTGCATCGGGTCGGATGAAAACCTGGTTTATTGCAACGATACGGCGCGCAAGCTCCTGCGGGCCTCTTCGGAGGAGGCGCTGCGGGCGCGTTTCGAATCCTTGGGCCTGACCCGGGCGGTGAGGGAGGGAACGGCCCGTCTGGACGCGCTGCTGCGGGTCGGCAGAGAACGCCTGCTGATCAACGCCTTTCCCGTGGCCCGGCATACGGACGCGCCGGGCGCGGTGGCCCTGATCCAGGACGTGGCCGATCTGCAGAAGCTCAACCGCGCCATCGGCCACAAGCTCCATCCCCGGGCCTTCACCACCCGCTACTCGGCGGCGGATATCAAAGGCGACAGCCCGCCGGTGCGGAACATGCTGCAAAAAGTGCGGCGCTACGCGGCCACCGACGCTTCAGTGCTCATTGAGGGGGAAACGGGCACGGGCAAGGAACTGGTCGCGCAGGCTCTGCATCAGGCCAGCCGCCGCAAAGACTGGCCGTTCGTGGCGGTCAACTGCGGGGCGCTTCCCGAATCCTTGCTGGAAAGCGAGCTGTTCGGCTATGAGGAAGGCGCGTTCACCGGCGCGCGGCGGGGAGGCAAACCGGGCCTGTTCGAGATGGCGCACAGGGGCACGCTGTTCCTGGACGAAATAGGCGAAATCAGCCAAGCCGTTCAGTTGCGCCTGCTGAGGGTTCTGGAGGCCAGGGAGGTTTTCCGGGTCGGCGGCGACGGCGTCATCCCGGTGGACGTGCGGGTGATCAGCGCTTCGCACCGGCCGCTCGGGCAACTGGTGCGGGAAGGGCGTTTTCGGATGGACCTTTTTTACCGCCTGGCCGGGTTCTATGTGCGGGTGCCCCCGTTGCGCGAGCGCCGGGAAGACATCCCGCAGCTCCTGGAGGGCCTGCTGCGTTCGCACGGCCGGGGGAGCGAGGCCGTCAGCCCCCGGATGCTCGAAAGACTGATGCTCGAAGCCTGGCCCGGCAATATCCGGGAACTTTTCGCCGTCACCGGACGCTATCTGACCCTGCTCGGGGACGCGGCGGCCGATGACGCGCTGTTTGAGGAACTGCTGGAAGAACAGCGCCGTTGCCTGTGCGGCGGAGCGGCATGTCCGGGGCTGCGGACGGAGGCGTCCGCCGGTGGCGCTGGCGCGACGCAAAGCAGAGCGGAAGGGGATACGCAAGGGGAAACGGAAGAGAAGGGCACCCTGCGGGCGCGGCTGGAAGCCTGCCGCGTCCGGGCCGTCCGGGAGACGCTGCAACGCCACAAGGGACGGCGGGACAAAGCGGCCCATGAACTTGGGGTCAGCGCTTCCACGTTGCACCGGATGATGGGGGCGGCGGGCCTGATATGAGCCGGCAGGCCGGGGGCGCCGAAGCTGCGGAACCCGTGCGAACCGGGAATGCCCGTCCGCCCCAGGCCGCTATTCGGATGTCTTGCGGCGTTTTTCCCACAGCTTCATATCTTTCATTTTTTTGCGGCGTTCACGCTGCAGATCTTTGGAGACCAGGGGCGTGCCCTTTTTAAGTCCCCATTTGGCGCGGTACTGCTCTGCATCCAGATTGTGAGAAGCCAGATGCCTGCGGGTCAGAATCCGGAACGTCTTTCCGCATTCCAGGCAGGTGACGGAACGTTCCTTGATCGACTTGCGGGCGTCGGCAAGCACTTCTTCCGAAACAGGGGACAGCTTCCGCTTCCTGCTTGCCTTCGGCCAGGCCGCGCAGGCCGGAGGCCAGCTTTCTGACCATGGAAGAGATTTCCTCTTCGGACATGATCCGCACGCTGGCCTGCGCCTTGACGATTTCCAAAGCTTCTTTCAAATAATCGTCCATAATTTTTCTCCCTTTGGTGAATGCAACGGTATCCGGCCTGACGAACGACGTCAATGCGAGGATATCCGGAACGGCATTCTGGATGCGTCCGGAAGACAGGCGTCTTCAGCCGCTGATCCACGCATGTTGTGTAAGCTGTCCGTTGCGGCGAAACGGCTTTGCCGCCCTTTGCAGGGATTTTTTCCTCTTCTGTTTTCTCCTGTTTTCAAACGAAAAAGTGCAACAGGTCGCATTGTGCCGAAAAGGTCGACGGACAGCCGGAGCAACGTCGCGAAAATTTGGGCAACGTAACCTTCCTCTACAGCGAACCTGTAGAAGGCGCAACAACCTTTCCGTCTCGCCACGCAGAAGCTGCGCAGCGTCATTTTCCGGGGGCGTGCCTGTCCGGGGCAAAGGCGCGGACCGCACAGTGCTTCCCTCTTCAGGCGCGGAACGGAATGAATTTGTCCGGAAACACGGTTTCCGGCGGAGCCGGCAGTGCCATGCGGCGCGTTGTCAATTTCAAACCATGGCGGCGTTGTCATTTGGAGATCCGCCGACGCCCCGCTGTGCTTCCGATCCGCGCACGCGCCTCGCGCGCGTCACCCTCACGATCGTTTCCGTGACCGGCTTGCCGTTTTTTTGCCGGACGGGCATGTTCTGCTCACCATGCCGGACATTTTTGCTGCTCTGCCCCTGTTTCCCATTGTGCTGACCCTGAAAGTCGCCGGAGCGGCCACGCTGACGGCGCTGGGGCTGGGCATCGCCGCCGCGAGGCTTCAGGCCCGCCGCCGTTCCGCGGTGTCCAGAATTCTGGACGCCGTGTGCACGCTGCCTATGGTGCTGCCGCCGACGGTGCTCGGATATTATTTGATTCTGCTGGTCGGAAGGCGCGGGGTCCTCGGCCCCTGGCTGGCCCGTTGGGGAATCGAACTCATGTTTTCCTGGCAGGGCGCGGTCGTGGCGGCCACGGTCGTGATTTTTCCCCTGGTGTACAAGTCGGCCAGGGCCGGGCTGGAGTCGGTGGACGAACATCTCGAGCAGGCCGCCAGGACTTTGGGGGCATCGGAAGCGAAGATTTTTTTTCTGGTTTCCCTGCCTCTGGCCTGGCGCGGCATCATGGCCGGATCCATGCTTGCGTTTGCGCGGGGCATGGGAGAATTCGGGGCCACCCTGATGATCGCGGGCAACATCCCCGGCAGGACGCAGACCTTGTCCCTGGCCATCTATGACGCTTTTCAGGCGGGCAACGACGCCGAGGCTCTGGGGCTGGTCATTCTGACCTCCACGCTCTGTCTGGCAATTCTGGTGAGCGCCGATTTTCTGCTGGGCGGCTGCCGCAGGAGGCGTCCATGATCTCCGTCAGCCTGCGCAAGCGGTTTCATGGGGCTGCGGGACGCGGGAAGCCCGGCTCTTTTGAGCTGGACGTGGCGTTCAGCTCTTCAGCGGCCCGGATCGTGCTGTTCGGGCCTTCGGGGTCGGGCAAGACGCTGACTCTTCAGGCCGTGGCCGGGCTGATCCGTCCGGATCAGGGTCGGGTGGCTGTGGGCGGGAGGGATCTGTACGACTCGGACACGGGGCTTTTCGTGCCCGCCCGGCGCCGCAGGGTAGGCTATATGTTCCAGGATTACGCCCTGTTCCCGCATCTCCCGGCTTGGCGCAATGTGGCCTTTGCCTTGGAAGACACCGGTCCTTTCGGGTGGCTGTCCTCCCGTTCCCGCGGCCGGGCCGTGGAGCTGCTGCAACGTTTCGAAGTGGGGCATCTGGCGGA
>CAMBWG010000313.1 GCA_945871415.1 uncultured Desulfovibrio sp. | reverse complement strand
CCCCTCCGCTGGCGCGGGGAGGTGTTTCCCTTCCCCCCAGACCCCCCAACCCGTCCCCAGCGCGCTTTATTCAGGAGGATGCACAACGCGGGGATACCGATGCTTTCCTCGCGGCCGCCGTCCCCCGGTAAGGAGAGTCCGGGAAAGTTTTATCTTCCGGGGCGGGGCGGCGCAGCGGGCTTTTCTTCTCCGGGTAAAGCGCGTACAAGCCTGGATGTTTCTTTGGTCAATCAAACAAGGAATGGACATCCATGACCACCGCTGCTCTTTCGGCTCATCTGCTGCCGCATACGCCGAAGGCGTTCTATCGCACGGCCCTGATGGCCTTTTTTTTCATTATGGGAGTCATTTTCGCCTCCTGGGCCATTCGCATTCCCGATGTGAAGGTTGCGCTGCATCTTTCCGATGCCGAGCTGGGAGGTTTGCTTTTCGGTGCGCCGCTGGGGCAGCTTGTGGCCATTGTGCCCACGGCATGGCTGATCGGGCGCATCCGCAGTCGGCGAACCATCATTCTGGGCATGCTGCTCATGCCGGCGGCGCTGGTGTCGCTGGCGCTGGCCGGCGGGCATGTTTCCCTGTTTGTCTGTCTGCTTTTTTTCGGCTTTGCCGACAACATGCTCAATATTGCGCTCAATTCGCAGGCCGTGGGCGTGGAAACCCTGTACGGGCGCAGCATCATGGCCACCTTCCACGGCATGTGGAGTCTTGGCGGGGTGACGGGCGGCATTGTGGGGGCCATCCTTGCGCCGCTCGGCGTTTCGCCTTTGCACCATTTCTGCCTGATTGCTCTGGTGGCTGTCGCCGTTCTGGCGGCTCTGCGTTCCTGGACGCTGCCGCGAGAGGTACGCGTCGGCCGCGGGGAAACGGAGACGCGCCGTCCTGTTCGTTTTGATATTTATCTTGCCGTGCTTGGTTTTATCGCTTTCGGCAGCATGGCTACCGAAGGGGCCATGTACGACTGGAGCTCCGTCTATTTCGCACAGGTCGTACAGCCCGGTGAAAGCCTTGTGCGTGTGGGGTATGTGGCCTGCATGAGCGCCATGGTTCTTGGGCGTCTCATGGCCGACGGCCTCATCAACCACTACGGCGTCGCGCCGGTGCTGCAACTCAGCGGTCTGTGCATTGCCGGGGGAATGGCGCTGGCTCTGCTTCAGCCGGAACTCGGCAGCGCCGCCGCGGGTTTTGCTCTCGTGGGCTTCGGCATGGCCTCCATAGTGCCTATTTGCTACAGCCTTGCCGGAAAGTCCACCAGGGTTCCCCCGCAGGTAGGCATCTCGCTGGTGTCGTCCATCAGCTTTTTCGGCTTTCTTGCCTGTCCGCCCACGGTGGGCTTTCTTTCCCACCTTGCCGATCTGCGCTGGGCCCTGTCGCCCATTGTGATCGTGGGGCTGCTCATTACCCTTGCCGCGCCGCTGCTCCGTCGTCTGCGGCCCTGACGGCGGAAAAATAGGGGGACGGCTGCGGCAGGAAAAGTCGCAGCCGTCCCTGAATTGTCTCATTTTCCAGAAGAAAGCGCGTTGGGGAAGGATGGGTTCCCTTCCCCCCAGCATGTTAGAAAATATACTCGTTTTCGCGGCGTGCCGCGAGCTTCCGGCTGAAGTCGCGGGCAAAGGAAAGATAGGGTTCCGAGTCCATGTTCTTGGCGTTTACGGGGCAGAGACGCAGGCAGCGGAAACAGGAAAGGCATTTGGCGGCATCAATGGTACGGCAGTCGTCCGCAATGGCATGGGTGGGGCATTCGGCCACGCACAGGCCGCATTGCGTGCAGGCGTCGGATGTCAGGGGGTGGAATTTCCCGCCGGAGCCTTCGCCGCGATAGGGCGTCTGGCCCTTGATATGCAGCGTGATCGCTTTGGAAAAATCATTGTGGTGCGCGGTGCGGAGTTCTTCCACAAAGCGGCGGTTTTCGGCGGCGTCCCTGTCGTCGGGGCGGCCGACCTGAATCTCGCCGTAGGTGTGTCTTCCTACCAGAGCGGCAGCGCCCTGCACAAGAAAGCCCTTTTCCGCTGCAAGATTATGCAGTTCAAGAAGCGCGTCGTCGTAATCGCGGTTGCCGTAGGTTACGGAGACAATGCAGGGGGTCTGATTGCCCCGGATGCCCGCCATGCGCTGCACGGCGATGATCGGCACGCGCCCCTTGTAGCAGGGCACGCTGAAGACGACGAAGTCATCGGGGCCGAAGCTGTGAGATACGGCGGTTGCGGCGGCAGGCGTAAGATCTATTTCCGTATGGCTGCCGTCGGACAGCGCCGCGGCCAGACTGTTTGCTGACTTTTTGCTGCCTCCGGTGGGGGAAAAATAGATGGCGGTAACCTTCATGGTGTTTCTCCTTGGAATAAAATAAGGGGGCTGTCTTGCCGGATAACGCGCGTTTCCGGGGATGGCAAGCGTGCGGTTCGCAGACGGAGCGCCTGCGGGAAACTTTTCTTCGGCAAACGGATGCGGTACAGGACAGGCTGTCCCGATGTGCGCGGCTGCTCTCCGGCAGAGCGGGCGGGAGCCGTGCGCCTGACATGCCGCGTTGCACGCACTCCAGAGGAAGATACTGTATGAAGCCGATTTTGAAGTGGGCCGGGGGCAAGACCCAGTTGCTGAAATACATCAGGGAAATGCTGCCCCCTGCCTGGAACCGTTACTTTGAGCCTTTTCTGGGGGGCGGTGCGGTGCTGCTGGCGCTGGCGCCGCGGGGCGCGACGGTCAATGACATCAATCCCGAGCTTGTGAACATGTACCGGCAGGTACGGGACGACGCTGACGCGGTTGTTGCCTGCCTGAAAGAGCTGGACACCCGGCACGAGAGCGCGGTCGACGCCGGGGATTTTTATTATTCGATTCGGAATCAGTTTAACGAACAGCTGGGAAGCGGGACAGCGGCGCAGGCGGCACGGCTGATTTATATCAACAAGCATTGCTTCAATGGTCTTTTTCGCGTCAACGCAAAGGGATGCTTCAATGTGCCTTTCAATAACAGGCGCAGGGGCGAGTCCTTTTGTGAAGAGAATATGCGCGCCATGTCCCGCTATCTGGCGCAGGTGGATATTTTGCACGGCGACTTTGAAGACGCTCTGCGCACGGCGGAGAAAGGCGATTTTGTCTTTTTTGATTCCCCCTATGTGCCGCTTAATCCTACTTCCTTCACGGACTATGCGAAGGAAGGTTTCGATTATGAGGAGCATATCAGGCTGGCGGAGGTCTACAGGCGTCTGGCGGCGCAGGGCGTACACTGCATGCTGACCAATCACAATACGGAGCTGGTCAGAAAGCTGTACGGCGATTTTTGTCTGAAAGTCGTTCCGGTGGCACGAAACATCAATTCCCGGGCAAGCGCCAGAAAGGGGGAGGAGGTCATTATTACCAATTATGACGTATGAGCTGCATCATGGGGACTGCTTTGGTTTACCGGAAAGCATGGCCCCTGCTTCCGCATATGGTCTTGCGCTTTCCCTGCAAAGAAACAGGCTCCTGATCCGCAGATCAGGAGCCTGTTTCTTTGATTTTTTGACATATGGAGCGTTTCAACTTTGAAAAAGATGAAACGCGAGGTGGCGGCACAGCGCCGCCCGGCCCGAAGTGAGCGGAAAAACCGCGCTTTTTCCGCG
>CAMBWG010000312.1 GCA_945871415.1 uncultured Desulfovibrio sp. | reverse complement strand
GCGGCTGGCGCGCAAGGGGCCCAGCCTTTCCGAAGGAAAGGCGTTCTTGTAGTTCGTCCCCCCAGGCCCCATCCTTCCCCCGGCGCGCTTTTTCAGAGGGGTGGCAGGCCATTCTGTAGTCTGTTTTCTTGTTTTTATTTGAAATAAATATGAAATTTGTGCTGACAGCCCCGGAGAGTTCTGGCTTTGAAAAAGTGAAATGTGAGGCGGCGGCACAGCGCTGCCCGGTCCGGGGTGAGTGAAAAAACGCGTTTTTTCCCGCGAAACGACAAAAAAGAGGCATGGACAGATTGTCTGTCCATGCCTCTGATAGTTCGGAAGGGAAAAAAACGGGATCAGGCGTTGTTTTTGTTGAGCTCTTCCCGGGCTTCGGCCGCAAGCTGTTCCTGCACGGTTTTCATGGCAGACTGTATGTCGCCGGGGAGAATTCTGACCTCGTGATCTTTGGCCAGACATTCAAAGAGATTGTCGGGGAAGGTCAGAAAGTAGTGACGGTACATGTCCCATGAGCAGTCGTCATGGAGGGGCGGCACCACGTTGATGCCCTGTTCCCGGCGAATCCAGAGCGAGTTGATGACGATATGGGCCGCGTAGGCTTCAAGACCGCGATCCCGATAGGGATGGTTTTCGATCATCTCGCTGTTGAAGCCGGAGAACCGGTAGCATTCATAATCCTTGAATTCCGCCACGGCCACAACGGGACAGGCTTCGTCGGAGATGCAGTGGGCGTGATACAGCAGAAAGAGGCGACGTCCGCTGGACAGCACCTGCGGCGTGGGCGTGCAGATATCCCAGAGCGGCGACCAGGCAATGGGCATGACGGTTTCCTCGCCCCGTTCCAGCAGCAGCTGACGCCGCGTCTGCTGAATCTGGGCGAAAAGTTTGGCCATGGCATCCAGAGAATCTCCGCGCTTGTGCGATGAGAGCATGCTGCGCAGACGTTGTTCCAGTTGTTCCAGTTTGCCTACATAGTCGGTGGTCATGCGTACCTCGTGAGCAGCTCCGTTGTTGCGGCAGGACGCCGTGCCGCATGATCCGCGACAGGAGAAGGGCGACGTCCTCTCCTGTAATTCTAGCGTGTTTCGCGGGAAGGACACAAGAGGCTTATGCCGTGTTTTGCCGCCGGAACGTGTCGCCGTGACGCGCATGCCGGTTACGAAAGCGCCTCTCCGCGGGAAAGTCCCTTCATGAAGGCGTCGGCTTTTTCATATTCCGGAGGAGTAAGGAGGCTGACGCCGATGTAAACGCAGAGGGAAAGGCCCACGCCCAGACCGGTTTGCAGCAGTGTCTGCGTTTTCCAGAACATGGGCAGCGGCAGGCCGAGGGTCGCAAACAGATTGTAAAAGCTGTAGCAGAGCCCCGCCAGCATGGAGGCCAGCGCGCCGCGACTGTTGCCCCGACGCCAGAAAAATCCCAGTACGAGCGGCACGAACGCCCCTGTGGTGATGACGTCGGAAGCAATCCAGGTCACGTCGAGGAAGGAGCGGATACGCAGAGCTATGAGCAGTGCCAGCCCCGTGACCAGGGCCGTCGCCATGCGGGAAAAGGCGAGTTTTTTTCGTTCGTCGCCGGAGTCGGGGCACAAATCAAGCGCCAGGGTCATGGCTCCCGTATTGATCAGCGAATCCATAGTGGACATGATGGCCGCGGCGATGCCGACAAAGACCACGGCGGCCCCCGGCGGCGACAGAAATGTGTTGACGACGGCCGTTACGACGCCGCCCTGCGGCATGTTTTCAAAGAGCACCAGTCCGGCCATGCCGGTGAACACGACAATCAGATACAGCGGAATGTAGAGGAAAAAGGCGAGCGTCGTCATGCGCCGCGCGTCGTCGGTGCTGCGCGCGGCGGAAATGCGCTGCCAGATATTGGCCTGAATCATCCAGGAGCAGCCGAAAGTGACGACATAGGGCAGGTATTTTTCCGCACCGCTCCAGAAGTTCATGAAGTTCGGTTTATGGTGCTGCTGCGCGGTCCGGGCAATGGTTTCAAGGCCGCCGCAGTGCTCCAGAGCCACCAGACACACCACCAGAGCGGAAACGGCCAGCAGCACGCATTGCAGAATGTCCGTCAGCACGACTCCGCGAAAACCGCCGAAGAGCGAATAGATCAGGACGATGCCCGTCCCGAGAAGAACCGCCGCTTCGTAGCTGAGGCCGAGATAGCCGCCGAAGAAGTCGCCGATGCCCACCATCTGCGAGGCTGCCGAAAAAATCATGAACAGCAGAATCATGAGGGAGAGCAGCCCGGCGACCGCCGGAGAATAGCGCGCGGCCATCATCCGCCCTTGCGTCAGATAGCCGATGCCGCGAATGCGGCGCGCTCCTGCAGTCATGAGCAGAGTCGCCAGCAGCACGGGAACGCCATAGTACCAGAACGCGCCGAAACCGTCGTCATAGGCAAGATCCGCCGTTGAAAGCGCGGACCCCGCCCCCCACCATGATGCGACAAAGGTGATGGAAAGCGCCCAGAAAGGCAGCGAGCGCCCCGCAAAAAAATAATCCTCCACGGTGTGATTCTTTTTTTCCTTCAGCACAATCAGCAACAGCAGGGCAAAGTAGAGCAGCAGGGCCGCCAGAGAGGCCATCTTGTCCATGATGATTCCCGTAATATCTTCCGGAGCAATTCAACTTTGAGATATAAAAGAATATCCTTATCTGCCGCCATGAAAATAGCGAGCTGGGAAATACGGACGGCAACGATTACGACATATGAATCAAGAGCTTTCTCTCATTTCAAAGTTGAAACGCTCTAGGTGTGTTACCGCTAAATCGTTCTTCTGGGGGAAGGAAACTCCCCTATCTCTGCTGTCGATGCCCGTAGCTCCCTGCGGTCGCCATTCGGTCGCGGCCGGCGGCAAGGGACCAGCCTTTCCGCAGCAAAGCGTGGAAAGGCGTTCTTGTACTTCTCCCCCCAGACCTCCATCCTTCTCCCAACGCGCTTTTTCAGAAAAGAAAAGCGAGGGTGCGTCTTTTTTGCAAAAAAGGTTGAGGGCCGGGGCTGTATACCCGCGTTCGGGAAACATAGATTTCATTTTGTTCGATGTCAAACTATTTGCCCCAAAAATAATCGCCTCGCAAGCAGCGTTCCCCGCACCTGCTTCCCCCGCAGAACCGGGAGTCGACCGCCGGGGAATCTTGTGCGCGCTTCCGGAGGGGCATTCCTTGAATAAAAGCGCGCTGGGGAAGGGATGGGGGTTCCCTTCCCCCAGGAATTTCAGAGGCCCCTGCCCTGGAGCCAGAGCTGCCAGACAAGCAGATTCCAGAGGGCCCTGCGGTGGTCGGCCGCGCCGGAAAGGTGACGGCGCATGAGGGTCTGCACCGCGCGGGGATTGAAAATCCCCTGCCGCTGGAGGCGGTCGGCGGAAAGCATGTCTTCCATGAGCGGGCGGAGGCGTCCGCGCAGCCAGGCGGCCACGGGAATCTGGAAGCCTCGCTTGCCGCGACGCAGAATTTTTTGCGGCAGCAGGTCGGAAAAGGCTTTTTTGAGCAGGTATTTACGCTGAAAACGGTGCAGGCGGCACCGGACGGGGAGACGCGCCGTGAATTCGGCCAGCGCCGTATCAAGGAAGGGCGCGCGCACTTCCAGCGAGTGGAGCATGGAGCAGCGGTCCACCTTGA
>CAMBWG010000311.1 GCA_945871415.1 uncultured Desulfovibrio sp. | reverse complement strand
TATGAATCGAGAGCTTTCTCTCATTTCAAAGTTGAAACGCTCTAATGTCAGAACCGTGCGTTCCGGAATGTTCCAGAGATGTAAAAGGCCGCCTGTCCGTATGACAGGCGGCCTTTTTTGCTGTGTATCCGGGAGACGGTAACGACAGGAAAGCGGCGATATCCCCGAATATTCTGATTTATCTGAATAAAGCGCGTTGGGGGAAGGATGGGGGGCCTGGGGGGAAGGAAACACCCCTTGTGCGCCAGCCAAGGGGGTTTCCTTCCCCCCGGCAATAAAAAAGAGCGGCAAGGCCGGGGCCTTGCCGCTCCTGGGATCAGGGTTTTTCCTGAGGCTTACTTCTTGAGCTGTTCAGCCAGAAGTTCGGCCATATGGGAGACCTTGAGGTTCATCTTCTTCTTTTCGGCGCCGCCGCGCAGCTGCATGACGCAGCCGGGGCAGTCCACGACGAGGCGGGTGGCGCCGGTTTCGGCCACGTTCTTCAGCTTGTTTTCAAGCAGCTGGCCGGAGATTTCCGGGAACTTGGCGGAGTAGGAGCCGCCGAAGCCGCAGCAGACTTCTTCTTCCGCGCAGGGCACGTAGGTGGCGGCGTCCGCGATGAGTTCGCGGGGCGCTTCCTTGACGTGCAGGCCGCGGCAGAGGTGGCAGGAGGCGTGGTAGGTGACCTTTTCGCCGGAGTTGTTGAAGTCTTCGGGCTTGAGGCCGAGGACGTCATGCACAAAGGAGCTGAAGTCCGTCACCTTGTCGGCAAAGGCCTGCGCCTTGGCATGCAGATCGCCCATGTTTTCGGTCAGCTGGGGATAGACATGCTTGAGGTGCGAAGCGCAGGAGGCGCAGAGGGTGATGATGGCGTCGTAGGCGCCGGCATCAAAGGCATTGATGTTCTGCTCGGCCACTTGGAGCGAGGCTTTGCGCTGGCCCAGCATTTCCAGAGGCAGACCGCAGCAGGACTGTTCCATGGGATAATCCACGGCGACGCCCCTGGCGGCAAGAATCTTGACGCAGGCTTCGAGCTGCTCGGGGTAGATGAAGTCCTGCGCGCAGCCGCCGAAGATGGCGACCTTGAAGCGGGGCTTGTCGATGCGGGGAGCAATGCGGGGCCAGCGATCGCGGAAGGATTCGTTGGCGATGGCGGGCAGCGCCTTGAAGCCGTGCTTGCCCAGCAGGAATTCGGGCAGATGACGGATGAAGGGCGCGCCGCCGGTGACGGGCTTCTGAGCGAACTTGGCGAACTTGAGCAGGTTGTGGAACATCTTGCGGTTCTTGAGGACCGAAGACACCAGCGCGCCCACGGAGTCGCCCTTTTCGTCCACCAGACGTGCGCGGATTTCGCGGATCAGGCGGGGCAGGTCGATGCCGCCGGCGCAGATGTTCTTGCAGGATTCGCAGCCCACGCAGTTCTGGCAGAGGGTCTTGGCAATATCCTTACCGTGGAAGAAGTAGGTCAGGATAAGGCCGATGGCGCCGATGTAGATGTAGCCCATCTTGTGACCGCCCACGAGACGGAACACGGGGCAGACGTTGGCGCAGGCGCCGCAGCGCACGCAGCGGAAGATCTGGGAGAAGAGGGGGTCTTTGGCGATTTCGCTGCGGCCGTTGTCGAGGAAGACCACGTGCATGGACTTCTTGCCGTCGGAAGCGGAACCGCATTCGGTGGCGCCGGCAATGAAGGTCACATAGGAGGTCAGGCGCTGGGCCGTGGCGTTACGGGGCAGAACCTGCAGAGCGGTCAGGGCCACGTCGATGGTGGGCACCAGCTTGTCGAGACCGGCAATGGCCACGTGCACGCGGGGCACGGTGGTCACCATGCGGGCGTTGCCTTCGTTGGTCACGGTGGAAACGGCGCCGCATTCGGCAACGGCGAAGTTACAGCCGCTGACGCCCATGTCGGCGGCAAGGAACTTGCGGCGCAGCTGCACGCGGGCCACCTTCACCAGCCGCTGCACGTCGGTGTCCTGCTTGACGCCGGTCACCTTGGTGAAGTCGTCGGCCACCTGATAGCGGGACAGGTGGATGGCGGGCATAACCATGTGCGAGGGACCTTCATGGCGCAGCTGAATGATCCATTCGCCAAGGTCGGTTTCGTCCACGATGAAGCCTTCTTTTTCAAGATAGGGATTCAGCTGGATTTCTTCCGCCGTCATGGATTTGGATTTGACGATCTTCTTGACGTCGTTTTCCCTGGCGATGCGGGCGATGATTTCGTTGGCTTCCTTGGCGTCGGCCGCGCGATACACGTGCACGCCGCGCTTTTCGGCTTCGGCGCGGAACTGTTCGTACAGTTCGTCCATGTGCTTGCAGGCGTCGTCCTTGGCGTCGGCGATCTGTTTGATCAGGGCCTTTTCGTCCACTTCCTTGAAGATGGCTTCGCGGTTGGCGCGGTAGGCCACGGCGAAGGTGTCGAGCGTGCGACGCAGGAAGTTGTCGTCAAGGGCCTTGTCTATTTCCTTGCGGTAGTCCGAAAGGTTCTTGGGCGCTTCATGCATGGTTCGTTAGTCCTCCAGCAAGATGATATGCAGTTCCAGCGGGCCATGCACGCCCACGGCGGCAACGCGCTCAATGTCAGCGGTGCGGCTGGGGCCCGTGATGAACGTGGTGTAGGTGGCGGGGCGGGCGTTCATGCGCTCGCGCACCTTCTGGGCGACGGAAGGCAGGTCGGGATAGACTTCGGATTTCTTGAGCAGCAGGATGTGGACTTCGCTCACCATGCCGGCGAGGCGGGCGTCTTCGTTGTCGGAATCCACCATGCAGGTGCCGCTGGCGGCGATGCCGAGCACGGCCTTGGTCACGCCGACTTCGATACCGGCAAGATGCTTGCGCATGCCCTGACGGATGCAGGAAAAGCCCTTTTCGGCGCAGATGGCGGAAAGCTGCTCGAAATCGGCGTCATCCAGATCGGGAGCGGCAATGATGCGCTGCACGCGGGTGGGCACGCCGTTGGGGCCGTTGGGGCCTTTTTCCACATCTTCATCGGCCAGCAGTTCGGCGGCGGGCCGGTTTTCGCACACGTCCACCACATACTGCAGCGCGGCGGCCATGTTGGGGGCTTCCGTCACCACGGCGGTCGTGGCCTGGGCATTGGCGCTGAAAGTGTCCAGCACTTGCTGATGTTCAGGGGCCATGTATGTCTCCTTGCAACAATGAGATAGAACATTGTCAGTTTGAAACGCCTTGCGTTTCAAACCATACGGCCTGTCGTTTCGCGGAAAAAGCGCGGTTTTCCGCTCTCCTTGGGCCGGGCGGCGCTGTGCCGCCGCCTCGCGTTCCGCCATTTTTTCAAGGCAGAACGCTCTAGAGGCTCGAACGCCGCGTCCTTTCATTCAGACCGGGAGCGCAGCGGCTGGCCGCTACGCTCCCGGCGGTGAGAAAGAACGACGAGAAACGCCTACATGAGATTGAGGCTTTCGGCGTACAATTCGATGGTATGTTTCACCTGCATGGCGTCTTCGTTGTGCGAGAGCACGTCCTCAAACTGCATCATGCAGGCGGGGCAGCCCATAGCGACGATTTCCGCGCCTGTGGCAACGGCGTTATCGCGCTTGCGCTGGCCGATCTGACGGGACAGATCGTAGTGGAAGAGGTTGAAGGAACCGCCGCAACCGCAGCAACGATCGGCTTCCT
>CAMBWG010000310.1 GCA_945871415.1 uncultured Desulfovibrio sp. | reverse complement strand
CGGAAAAACCGCGTTTTTTCCGCGAAACGACAGGCCGTATGGTTTGAAACGCACATCGTTTCAAACTGAAAATGCTCTTAAAAGAGCCCCTGTGCCGGAATCCGGCACAGGGGCTCTTGATACTTCTCGTTTTATTTTCTTCCCCGAGGGAGAATAACTGCGGCAGCACGCTCTCCGTATAACCGGGGGACGGCCAGACGCGACGCGCCGTCCGTGTTTCCGCTTTTGCTCATTCTCCTGAGTAAAGCGCGTTGGGGGGAGAATGGGGGGCTGGGGGGAAGGCCAAGCCTTTTCATAGCGAAGCGAGAAAAGGCTTGCAATTCCCTTGCGCGCCAGCCAAGGGGGTTTCCTTCCCCCCAGAAAAGCAATAATTCCACTATCAGAATAACTCCCGCCCCCAACAAAAAACCGCCCCTCGCAGGAAGGGCGGTTCGTCGTCGGTTCCCGGCGGGGGCGGCGCGCAGGCCGCGCCGCCTGTCCCGCAGAAAAACTACGGATGATCCTTGAATTTGTTCATGAGGGCCGAGCGGCCGTCATGACAGGGCGTGCAGTCCATGACGCCCTTGGCCCAGTTGGCCTCGTTGCCCTTGGTCTGATGGCATTCCCCACAGGCCTTGACGGCATCCTGCTTGGCGAAGACGCCCTTGAAATCCTTGCCCTGATCGATCTTGGCATTGAGGATTTCCACGGCCTTGCGGCACACGTCGGCGGTCAGACGGCCGCAACGCTCGTTGCGGGCCTTGCTGGTAGCTTCCGTCTGGCTGGCGTAGCACCATTTGGAAACGGAGATGTGGCACAGCACGGAGCCGGAGGCGTTCTGATGCAGATTGCCCTTCACCCCCTTGGCGGCTTCGCCGGGGTTGAAAATGGGCAGCGACGTCTTTTCGTACCAGCGGTACAGCTCGTTGACCATGGGCGTGCGCTCGTCGCGGCCCCAGAACAGGGCGTAGGCGGCAGCGGCCCCATAGAGCGCGCCGCAGATGGTGCCCCAGTCGGAGATGCCGCCCTTGTTGGCTTCCAGCATGGCAAAGGGGAACTGATTATACGGCGCGCCGTACTTTTCGCCCATGACGCCGATGATGCCGTAAAAGACGCCGTAGCCGCAGGCGTAGCCCTTGTGCCAGTAGCCGTCATAGGCCACCAGCGCGCACTCCGCGGGGTCCAGCTTGTGGGGCTTCCAGCCGAAATCGCCGTTCACCTGCTGGAATCTGCCCGCGGGAGCCTTTTCCGCCGCGTTCGCTTCGCCGCCCAGCAGCGCCGCCGCGCCGCCGACAGCCATGCAACCGCCCAGTCCACACAACATCTGACGTCTGCTCAGAGCCATGACTCTCTCCTTGGTAATACGCTCCCCCGCCCGTGCGGGAAGGGGATGAAACGTCGTTTTGTACAATCTTTCACTACGCCCAGTCTCCCCGCAAGGTCAATAAGGCTCCCGCACGAAAAAACGACTTTTGCAAAAAAAAATCCTTCCCCCCTCTGGACGTGCGGAGAGAACGACTTACTTACTAGCTCGAAGATGACAGATTTCCCCTTGAGGAGGGTTTTTCCATATGTCTAAGATTATCGGTATCGACCTTGGGACGACGAACTCCTGCGTTTACGTCATGGAGGGCAAGGATCCCAAGTGCATCACCAACCCCGAAGGCGGCCGCACGACGCCTTCCGTCGTTGCCTTCACCGACAAGGAACGCCTGGTGGGCGAAATCGCAAAGCGTCAGTCCGTCACCAACCCCAAACGCACCATCTTCGCCATCAAGCGTCTGATGGGCCGCAAGTTCGCTTCGCCCGAAGTGGATCGCTGGAAGGAGCATTCTCCGTACACGATCACCAAGGCCGCCAATGACGACGCCGGCGTGGAAGTGGACGGCCGCGTGTACAGCGCGCCTGAAGTTTCGGCCATGATTCTGGCCAAACTGAAGGCCGACGCCGAAGCCTATCTTGGCGAAACGGTTTCCGAAGCCGTCATCACCGTGCCTGCCTACTTCAACGACGCCCAGCGTCAGGCCACCAAGGACGCCGGCCGCATTGCCGGTCTGGAAGTAAAGCGTATCATCAACGAACCGACGGCCGCCTCGCTGGCCTACGGTTTCGACAAGAAGGCCAATGAAAAGATCGCGGTCTTCGACCTTGGCGGCGGTACATTCGATATTTCCATCCTCGAAGTGGGCGACAACGTCGTGGAAGTGCGCGCCACCAACGGCGACACCTTCCTCGGCGGCGAAGACTTCGACCAGCGCGTCATCAACTACCTGGTGGAAGAATTCAAGAAGGACAACGGCGGCATCGACCTGTCCAAGGACAGCATGGCCCTGCAGCGCCTGAAGGAAGCTGCGGAAAAGGCCAAGAAGGATCTTTCCACTTCCATGGAGGCGGAAGTCAACCTGCCCTTCATTACGGCGGATCAGACCGGCCCCAAGCATCTGACCATGAAGATCAGCCGCGCCAAGCTGGAATCGCTGGTGAGCGACCTTGTGGATCGCACCATCGAGCCCTGCCGCAAGGCGCTCAAGGACGCCGGCCTGCAGCCCAATCAGATCGACGAAGTCATTCTGGTGGGCGGTATGACCCGTATGCCTCTGGTGCAGAAGGTTGTGGGCGAATTCTTCGGCAAGGACCCCAACCGGTCCGTGAACCCCGACGAAGTGGTCGCCATGGGCGCCGCCATTCAGGGCGGCATCCTGACCGGCGATGTGAAGGACGTGCTGCTGCTTGACGTGACGCCGCTTTCCCTCGGCATCGAAACCATGGGCGGCGTGTTCACCAAGCTGATTGAACGCAACACGACCATCCCGACGCGCAAGAGCAACGTCTTTACGACGGCGGCCGACAATCAGCCTTCGGTGACCATCCATGTCTTCCAGGGCGAACGTCCCATGGCTGCGGACAACATGCGCCTCGGCGCCTTCGACCTGACCGGCATTCCCCCGGCGCCCCGCGGCGTGCCGCAGATCGAGGTGACTTTCGATATCGACGCCAACGGCATCGTGAAGGTTTCCGCCAAGGACCTTGGCACCGGCAAGGAACAGTCCATCAAGATTCAGTCCTCGTCCGGTCTGTCCGAAGAAGACATCCAGCGTCTGGTGCGCGAAGCTGAACAGCACGCCAGCGACGACAAGAAGAAGCAGGAGCTGATCGAAGCCCGCAACCATGCCGACAGCCTGATTTACGGCACTGAAAAGTCGCTCAACGATCTGGGCGACAAGGCCGACGCTGCGCTGAAGAGCGATCTCGAAGGCAAGATTGCCGCCCTGCGTAAGGAAATGGAAGGCGAAAATACCGACGCCATCAAGGCTGCCACCGAAGAACTGGCCAAGGCCTCGCATAAGCTGGCCGAACAGCTCTATCAGCAGCAGTCCCAGAACGCCGGCGCTCAGCCCGGCGGCGCTGCGGGCGCCCAGCCCGGCGGCAATGCCGGCAACGGCGGCGACGACGTTGTGGACGCCGACTACGAAGTGAAGAAGTAAAACGACAGAGGCCCGCGCCTCTGCCCGGACAAAAAAAGCCCCCGGTTTCTGCCGGGGGCTTTTTTTGTCCGGCTCACGCGGCGTCCTCCCCCTCTTGCCTATCTCCGGTGCCTGTAATAGTCTGAAACAGAATGTTTTCGGCGCACTGCCTGCGCGGAACCTTC
>CAMBWG010000309.1 GCA_945871415.1 uncultured Desulfovibrio sp. | reverse complement strand
CAGGCCGTGCCCGTCAGGCGACGCAGGAGCCTTACGGGCATCGACAGCAGAGCAAGGGGTTTCCTTCCCCCCAGAAAAACAAATCAGTATTACTACGCCCTAATGCAGCATGCAGCCGACCGCATGATTGACCGGGCCACAGCCCTTGCCGGGCGTATAGCTGTAGCGCAGCGCCCGATTGAGAAATTCCTGAGCGTTGCTGACGGCGGCGGGCAGGGAAAGCCCCTTGCCGAGGTTGGTCGCAATGGCGGCGGAGAGCGTACAGCCTGTTCCGTGGTTATTGGGGGTTTCCACTCTGGGCTGTGCCAGCGAACGGGGCGCTTCCCCGGCCATGAACAGGTAATCGGTCACGACGCTGTCCTTTTCCATATGGCCGCCCTTGATCAGCACAGCCCGCGGTCCCATGCGCAGCAGCGCCTCTCCGGCGGCAAGCACACCGGCCTTGTCGACAATGGACATACCGGTCAGCGCTTCCGCCTCCGGCCTGTTGGGGGTCAGCAGATCGCAAAGCGGCAGCAAATCCCGCTTCAGCGCCTCCACCGCGTCTTCCTGCAAAAGACGGCTGCCGCTCTGGCTGACGCACACAGGGTCCACCACCAGCGGGAAATCCCGGTCACGCAGGGCTCCGGCCACGGCCCGGATAATGGGAGCGGAAAAAAGCATGCCGGTCTTGGCGGCGGCAACAGGAAACCCCTCGCGCACGGCCTGCAACTGCAGCAGAACAAACTCCGGTTCCGGCGCATGGATACCCAGCACGCCCGCGCCGTTCTGGGCCGTCAGAGCCGTGATGACGCTCATGCCGTAGCCGCCGAGCGCCATAATGGTTTTCAGATCGGCCTGAATGCCCGCGCCGCCGCCGGAATCGGAACCGGCGATGGTCAGAATATTGGGAGGCTGTTTCATGATGGCTTCCTTTGCGTGCGTATCCCGCAGAAAGGACGTGCGGCACGCACGCGCCTTCCGCGGGTCACACAAACTATCAGATATTGGGGCTGTAGGCCGCCATATCCACAATCAACGTCCGGGAAGCCCGGTTCAACGTAATGGTAAAGAGCTGCACGTCTCCCTGCGGGCCGTCCGCATTGGCCAGCGCGGGCAGCATGGCGGCCGGGGCCAGCATCAGACTCCCCTCGCCCTTTTCGGAAGCCATCAGCAGACTGACGGCATTCTCCAGGATTTCCGCCTGCCGTTCCTGAGGAATTTCCGACATTTCCATAAAATTAAGATCCATGCCGGGGAATTCCGCCTGCCAGGGACGATAGCCCTGATCCGCCAGCGTTTTCCGCAGAGCGGCGAGCGTTTCCGGCGTCAGGCGCTGACGCAGCTCCACGTGATCCAGCAGCGCATGTCCGTTGTCCGCCTCCGCGCCATCCGCACGACCGGGGGAAAGACGCGCGGCCCACACCAGCCCGGCAAAGCCCAGACTTGTCAGCACTGCATCGTTGTCATCCCGCTGCGGTTGCGGCTCCACCAGCGCGCAGGCGTCTTCCATGCGCATACCGGGATGAAAACGCGTCAGTTCGCATACGGGACGCGCTCCGGGAACCGGCAGCAGGGACTGCACGCGCCCCTTGAAATGCCGCAGGGCGCTGTCATGCCCCGTCAACACAAGACAGGGGCCATCCTTTTCATCGCACGCCGCAAGCCGTTCCACATCTCCCAGCGGAACCTTGTCGAAAAACCAGAGCTCAAAGCCCATATCCAGACGCAGATCCGCCGATCCGCCCGGATTTTCCAGCACGTCTTCCATGCCCGGCGCGAGATCAAGACGCGCAAAATGCTCCTGCCCGTTCTGCAGGAAGCGCACGCCGAGCAAATCGCCCTCCGTCATATTGGCGACGGCCAGCGTAGCGCGTTCCACATCGGCCGCGCCGGAACGGGGAATGGAAGGTTTGGCGATAACGCTGCCCGCATACAGGCAGCAGGCAACAGCACACAACAACACAAGACGGAAAGACGCCTTCATAGCGTATGCCCCATTGTTCTCGGTCTGCGGGGAAATTCGATTTCACGGCAAAAGCCGCAAAAACAGGCCTCGGCATTGCCGGACTGCATTCCGGGAGCAACAGCCCTTCCCGGCAGCGTCCCCGCCAATGCCGACAGAAACGTTGCAATGCTACCAGAGGGGGCAGGCGGTCTGTCAAGCCGCTTTTCCGCCCTGTCGGCGTCCCCTGACGCGCAACTTTGACGGCAGCCCGGGCTGTTGCTATGTTATGCCGGGGAAAATCGTCATTTTCAGACAAGGAGACATCATGCCCGCAGCTCGTCGTTCCGCCTCCCCGGCATCCTTTTCGCCTTCCGGGTCCAAAGCCCGGGGGCTGCGTCTCAAGCCGGGTACGCTGGCCGCCGTCGCTTTTCTCTTTGTGGCGGCACTGGTGCTCGCCTATCTGGGCGGCATCATGGCGGGACGCAGTCACTGGCATGCGCCGCAAGCCGAGGCCGGCGATGTCCCCGCCCCTGAAACGGAAACAGAAACGCCGACAGACGAACACGGACCGGTCCTGCATCCCAGCGATCTGCGCTATGCCACGGCCCTGCGCGTTGCTCCCGGCGAAAAACCGCTGACGCCTCCCCCGCCCCCGGCCGACAAGACGAAGGAAGGAGGCGTTCCCGCCATGCCTCCGGGTATGCGCCCCGCCGTGCCTCCCGGACAGACCCCGCCCCCGCCCGCCAGACCGACCTCTCCTGCTACGGTCTTCGACTATGTCTATCAGGTGGCCGCCTTCAAGGATATGGAAAGCGTGGACGACATCCGGCAGCGTCTGGAAGGACGCGGCTACCGGACGCGCATGGAACGACGCGGCAAGCTCTATGTCATTTTCCTGCTGGTGCGCGGCGATGCCGCGCGCGCTGCCGAAGTGCCCGCCGTCCTCAAGTCTCTCCGCCTCGGCGAACCGCTGTTGCGCAGCAAGAAGCCCGTCCATTAGGTTCAGGGCTCATTACGTTTTTCTTGAGGGGGAAGAAAGCTCTTTGCTCTGCTGTCGATGCCCGTAAGGCTCCTGCGTCGCCTCATGAAACGGAAAATATGCTGGGGAATCAACATCTGATGAAGAGTCCTGCCCCTGAAGCATTTTCAGTTTGAAACGCTGCGCGTTTCAAACCATACGACCTGTCGTTTCGCGAAAAAGCGTGTTTTTCCGCTCAGTTTTGGCCGGGCGGCGCTGAGCCGCCACTTCGCGCTCGCCTTTTCAACGGCAAGACGCTCCGAAGCCTGTTACCGCTCTATTCACACATTGCTTTGCGGGAAGGGCCCTCTTCGCCGACGCGGCGAGAGCCCGGCCTTTCCTGAGGAAAAACGGTCTTGCAGTTCTTCCCCCCAGGCTCCCGTTTCCCCTGCGCTCTTTTTCGAGCCGCAGTCTTGCTGCCCTCCCGTTCCGGCCCAGTATATCCGCGCGAGCCTGATCATATTCCAGCCTTCCATAAAATATGGGCACTCAGAATGCCTGTCGGTAATATGTTCGAGATTGCAGCCGATATACTCTCTAAATGTTCCATGCTGAGAATGCGAGGAGAGAGCCTATGACAACCGTTTCGGCTGCCGACATGCTGGGGAGCGACGTCATCCGGGAAGAAATTCTGCAAAAGCTGCGGGAAAATGCCGCCCGGCTCCAGCAGGAAGATACCGCCCTGC
>CAMBWG010000308.1 GCA_945871415.1 uncultured Desulfovibrio sp. | reverse complement strand
CACGCGCCTGGAAGAACGCTTCGTGATGGCGCCGGACCGCGCCAGATCCGAAATCCCGCGGCACATGGCACGGGACCGTTCCTCTGTCCAGACCGCCGCGCCGGCACGCTCGATAAACTGCGTAATGACATAGCGATAGACGACCTGCCAGGTAATGAACAGCGTAATGGCAATAATGCCGGACACCAGAAAAATTTTTTCAAAATTCTCGTTCAGCCACGAGAATATTCCCGCCTTGCCTTGCACAGCACCATCCATGTCAACCTCACTGAAAAACACCCATGTTTCATGAGCGGCCGCCGCAGCGGTCCCCCATGAAACATGGGGCAAGATGAATCCCGAAGACTACTTCTGCGTTTCTTCGATAAGCTTCAGGATATTAGCCGGTACTTCCTTGGCGAACTTGTCATAGGCGGGGCGGGTCTTGGCCTTGATTTCCGCGCGCTGCTCGGGGGTCAGCATGTGAATCTTGATGCCCCGGTCACGGAAGGCCTGCCAGGCCTTTTCTTCAAGACGCACGCTTTCCTGACGCTGCCAGACGGTGGCTTCCGCGGCGGCTTCGCGGATGATCTTCTGCTGTTCAGGCGTGAGGCTGTCCCACTTCTTCTTGTTCATCAGCAGAATGTGCATGGAGTAGTTGTGCTCGGAGTTCATGGCGTACTTGAGCACTTCGGTGTGCTTGGCGTCATTGAGCAGGGAGAAGGTGTTGCCTTCGGCATCCACGGTGCCCTGCTGCAGAGCGGTGTAGGTTTCACCCCAGGCCACGGGAGCCGGATTCATGCCAAGTTCGGTAGCCACGGCCACTTCCACGGGGGAGTCCGTGGTGCGTACCTTGAGGTTCATGAGCGACTTGGCGTCCGTCAGCGGCTTGTCGGAAGAAACGAAGTTGCGATAGCCGAATTCGGAGAACATGATGGTTTCAAGACCGATTTCCTGCGAAACCTTGCGCAGGGCCTTGCCCAGCTCGCCTTCGTCCAGAGCCTTGTACAGCGCGGCCTGATGATCGGGAGAGGTCACATAGGGAAGGTCAATGGCCATGTAGGCCTTGGAGAAGCTGGCCAGGTTCGGCGTGGAGCTGGAAGACATGTCCAGCGTGCCGGCCTGCGCGGCTTCCGTGGTCACGCGGTCGCTGCCGAGCTGGCAGTTGGGGAAGAGCTGAATGCGGATTTTCCTGCCGCTCTTTTCTTCCACCAGCTGCTTGAACTTTTCATAGCCCACCGTCACGTTGTTGCCGGGCGCCATGGGATGCCCAACGCGCAGCGTCAGAGGACGCGCCGCGTTGGCGGCAAAGCTGAAGCCCAGAACCATAGCCAGGGTCAGAGTGAGAATTGTAAATTTACGCATGCCACACCTCTTGGTTATGTATTGCACAGGACACAGTGTCTTGTGCCTATTTTCTCAAGCTTTGCACAACCATTTTTTCTACTTTTAGCCAGCAGAAAAGTTTTTTTCAATAACACTGCCATGTTGACAGCTTTTCTAAAATACTAATAAGAACTGTTAACATCTTTATGATGCAAATTTGCACTATTTTACTCCTTACGCTCTTCACACAGGAAAAAACGGCAATTCCCTTCTTTTTATTGCGCAACAGGCCCTCTGAAGGCCCCCTTGTTCCATGTTGCTCAAACAACATGTTGCATAACTGCACCCAAAAGAACGACCAGATTGTGAAAAAAATTTTTTTAGGTGCAAAAACGCATCATTCCCGCCCGCCAGCAAAAACACTCAAAAAAAATACATTTAATATCAACATGATACAAAAATGGCACGACCTGTGCTTTAAAAGGGGCATCAGGCGAACAACACGCCTCCCAAAAAGGCAACTCAACACCAGGAGTGTTACTTATGTCCCAGACCACGTGCGAATGCAGATCTCCTCAGGAACAGCGCCTTCTCGACAAGATTGAAGGCAAGGTGGACAAGTTCCGCGCCACGCATGAGCGCGTCTTCAAGATGCTGGAGCGCTTCGACGGCATGAAGCCCCGCATCGATATCGAACGTGCTCTTTATTTCACCCAGTCCATGCAGGAAACCGAAGGTCAGCCCCTGGTGCTGCGCTGGGCCAAGGCCATGATGCACATCGCCAAGAACATCACGGTCTATGTGCAGGACGACCAGCTGCTGCTGGGCCGCGCCGGCTGCGACGGCCGCTACGGCATCCTCTATCCTGAACTGGACGGCGACTTCCTCGACATGGCCGTGCGCGATCTGCCCACCCGCGCCACCTCGCCCGCGACCATCACCCCCGAAGACGCCAAGCGCGTTATCGAGGACATCGCTCCCTACTGGAAGGGCAAGACCTATCACGAAGCTCTGAACGCCGCTCTTCCGCCGGAAATTCACAAGCTGACCTACGACGATCCCAAGGGCCTGATCTCCCGCTTCATCGTCAACGAAACCTCTTCCTTCCGTTCGTCCATCCAGTGGGTGCACGACTACGCCAAGGTGCTCAAGCGCGGCTTCAACGACATCAAGCGCGAAGCCGAAGAAAAAATCGCCGCCCTTGATCCCATGAGCGCCAAGGACATGTGCGAAAAGAAGCCCTTCCTTGACGCCGTGGTCATCGTCTGCGACGCCATCGTGCTCTGGGCCAAGCGCCATGCCGAAGAAGCCCGCAAGGTTGCCGAAAAGACCACCGATCCCGTGCGCAAGGCCGAACTGCTGCGCATGGCCGCCAATGCCGAACGCGTGCCCGGCGAACCCGCCCGCGATTTCTGGGAAGCCTGCCAGAGCCAGTGGTTCACGCAGATGTTCTCCCGTCTGGAACAGAAGACCGGCACCACCATTTCCAACGGCCGCATGGACCAGTACCTTTATCCCTACTACGAACAGGGCATCAAGGACGGTTCTCTGGACGACAAGAAGGCCATTGAACTGATGGAATGCATGTGGGTGGGCATGGCCGAATTCATCGACATGTACATTTCCCCCTGCGGCGGCGCCTTCAACGAAGGTTATGCCCACTGGGAAGCCGTGACCGTGGGCGGCCAGACCCCCGACGGCCGCGACGCCACCAACGAACTGACCCATCTGATCCTCAAGTCCAAGCGCGAATTCCCGCTGCACTACCCGGACCTGGCGGCCCGCATCCACTCCCGCGCCCCCGAATCCTATCTGTGGGACGTGGCCGAAACCATCAAGGACGGCTCCGGCTTCCCCAAACTCATCAACGACGAAGAAGTTGTGCCTCTGTACGTTTCCAAGGGCGCGACCTTTGAGGAAGCTCTGGACTACGCCGTTTCCGGCTGCACCGAAGCCCGTATGCCCAACCGCGACACCTTCACGTCCGGCGGCGCGTACATCAACTTTGCCGCTGCCGTGGAAATGGTGCTGCGCAACGGCCGCATGAAGAAGTACGGCGATCAGGTGCTCGGCGAAGAAACCGGCGACCCGCGCAACTTCAAGACCTGGGACGAGTTCTGGAACGCCTATGTGACGCAGCACCTGCTCTTCCTGCGCACGGCCTTCATCCAGCAGCACATCGTCAACAACCTGCGCGCCAAGCACTTTGCCCAGCCCATGGGCTCCGCCCTGCACGATCTGTGCATGAAGCACTGCATCGACCTGCATCAGCCCCACATCCCCGAAGGCGTGGATTACGGCTACTTTGAATACCTGGGCCTCGGCACGGTGGTTGACA
>CAMBWG010000307.1 GCA_945871415.1 uncultured Desulfovibrio sp. | reverse complement strand
CCGCATGCAGGTTGACGTCCGCGCCTTCCTCTGCCAGTCATGAGCATTTCATCTTTTTCAAAGGTGAAACGCTCATGAAAGCGGCGTGCCTTCGCCCTTTTCCCACTGCTCACGGCCGCGCATGGTTCTGCGGGTCACGGGGCCGACGGGGATGCGCGCGGCATAGCCGGCAATGTCCAGCGTGGACATCAGCAGCTTTTCCCCGTCCACTTCCCCGCTCCGCGCTGCCTCGCCCAGACTCATTGCGGCCGTGCCGAGAAGCTGCATAGGCGTATTGATTGCCGACGACAGCTCGCCGCGCCGGCCGCTTCCCGCGCCCAGAGCCGCAGCAAACATATCCGCTGCCGGATTGCCAAAAACAGGGATCGCCACAGCGGCCTGCCCCAGCGAGTACGACAGGGCCGGCTTTGCAAGCCGCCCGTCGTCGTCATCGTCGCCGTCGAATGCGCCCTGCATCAGCCCGGCCATGACGGTCATGGCCACGGCCGGCAAAAACATGTCGTACAGCTCCATCCGGCCGAACTCGAACGGCGACACCTTGCCGCGCCGCATACCCTGAGACATGGAGCGCGTGCGCTGCGCGAATTTGGTTGTTGCGCCGGAAAAAGCGTTGAACAGCCGCACGACGCCTCTGTCGCGCCCGAAGGCGGACTTACTCGGGGCGTCGTTATCGGGGGTGTACTGTGCGATCACCTTGTCCGCCCAGGCCACAGCCTCCGCGTGATGCTGGTCTGTGGAGTCAATCTTTCCGGCGCTTCTCCCGAGTTCCTTCATTTTTTTGTTGTACGCCCCAGACCAGATCGCCGTGGTAATGACGAGATCGGCAAGGGCTATGGGCATCATGCCGACGTTTGCCACGTCATCCCAGGTATAGACCCTGCCGCCGCGGATGATGCTCATGCCGCGCCCGGGCTGGAATGTAAGTGCCTTGCGCGCGAGGTCGTCGTCGATATTGCGGAAGCGCCTTTCCATGCAGGGACTTGCGGCCCAGACATCACGGACAAGATCGCTCCCCCGCGTGGTGAGCTGCGCCAGACCGCGGGCGACATTGAGCGCGCCCACGTCGCCCACGGCGGGAAATACCGCCGTAAGCTGCCTCAATGCCGTATGGATATTGAAAGACAGGGCGCAATAGACGAGATGTTTACGCGCCAGCTCCGCAGCCTTGCAGAGGCCGGTGAACGGCTCCGCCTCGTCAACCACCAGCGACTTGAGGTTGGGCCGCAGCCTGTCGTAATCTTCCACGCCGAAGACCCGCTGATATTCCGAGGCAAAGGCCGGATTGGTGATCACCTTATCCGCAAGGCGCACGTCGTAGCCCAGCTCGATGAAACGGGCCGAGTCCACAAGGTGCTTTTGCAGCGCGTCCGCGCCCAGACGAAGGGAACGGCCCGAGTGCCGCACGCGGCCCAGCGTAAAGCCCCTGCGCGCCGCGGGCACGCCGAAAAGGCCCTCCGAGCGGTCGAGGATATTTTCTGTCCCTTCCTGCGCCCGCATCTTCATGTCCAGCCGCGGATCGTACTTGACAGGGTAGTACCCGCCGGGGAGCTGTACCGTTTCCCCGCCGACGCGCACGGCAAAAGCTCCCGGCTCGATGCCACGCGGCGCAAAGCCGTAAATCTTTTTGTGGGCGGCCTGCGTATCCGCCCACTGGCTGCCCATGACATCCCAGACGCCCTGTATGGCTTTCCAGTCCGCAGCCGCTGGCGGCCGGCCGTTATCTGCGCCAGCGCGGCAGGCTCAAGACCGTACAGCGCCGCTGCCGCATCATCGCCAAGGATCAGAGAAACCATGTCAAAGGTCAGACCGCCGTTGCCGTCTTCATCCGCATAGCTGGAGCGCAGACGTTCCCGGTTGCCTTCGTTCCCCATGTTCAGGGCCATTCCGATGACCATTTCAGGAGTCCAGCCGGAATCCCCGGCGCGGCGGACTGCTTCGGGAACGGGCACGACATTTCCCTGCTCGTCGCGGATGTTCAGGGTCTTTTTCCCGAACTTCTTTTCCCATGCCTTTGCGCTCTCCAGAAGATGGACGAGGTGCGGCGTCATGGCCTTCTGCGTGGACGCAAGGCGGGCATGATACCGGTCAGTTGCCGCCCGCAGGGGTCCATAAATCTCGCGTTCCAGTGCGCCTTCCGTACTGCCCTTGCGCCCGGGCACGTTCTGGAAGCCGTCGGCCTTGCGCATCTGCCATTCCAGCGAGTCAATGGAGGAAAAGCCGCGTGCGAGGCTGTCCGCCAGCGAATCCCGGCGGGGCGCGTAATACGTCTTCATGTCCGCCATAGAGCGTTTCAGCTTTGAAAAAGGTGAAACGTGAGGCGGCGGCACAGCGCCGCCCGGCCCAGAGTGAGCGGAAAAATCGCGCTTTTTCCGCGAAACGACAGGCCGTATGGTTTGAAACGCAACGCGTTTCAAACTGAAAATGCTCATAGAGGCCGCGGCGCTGTCGGCAAGGGCCTGCACGCGGGCGCGCAGGCTGTTTTTGTCCGTCCGGCTCTGTTCCCTGCCGGAATGCACAAGGAAGTCAATCAGGTTTTCCACCTGCCCTATTTCATCGGAAGTCAGGCCGCGCCAGTCGAGAGCAAGGCCGCGCGCTTTTGCCGACGGATCGGGATGCTCAAGCTTCAGGAGCCAGTCGGGGAAAAGCGGCATGAGGTCGATAGCCGAGGTTTCGTCCATGCTCCTTTGCACCAGATCTTCCAGCGGCACGCTTTCCAGTTCCGCGTCCCATGCCTGTTGCGGCGCGGGGAGACCCAGTGCGGAAACCAGCTTGCGAATGGCCTCCGTCTGCGCCGCGGGGTATGTGCCGCCCTTGACGCGGGCGGACTTGCAGGCCTTTTTCTGTACCCTGTCGGCAAGCTCGCGGGCCTTTTTCGTTTCCTGCATCAGAGCAAAGGCCATGCGCGCCCGCTGCATGGCCCGCACGGCGTCAACGAACCTGCCGCGGCGCACGGCCTGCGAACGCTCCGAAAGGGCCCGGCGCAGGGCCGCCACATAGCGCTGCGGGGAAAGCCGGGAAACCGTCAGGCCCGCTACCTCCTGCCGCGCCATGTTGCGGTAATACCTTTCCGGCAGGCTTTCCCTTTCCATCCGCTTTGCCGCTTCCACGGCATTGTGCGCCTGCCGCTCCCGGCCGAGCCGGTTCATAGCCTTTTCGACGGCCTCAAGATATTTGCCGTAGTCCTCTCCGGCCAGCAGGCCGTCTTCCGGCATGGCAAGTCTGTCCTGTTCGGCAAGGGTCTGCTCCGCATGGCGCGCCGCAAGTTTGTTGACGCCGGCATCCTGAACCACGATGGCATCGTAAATCAGATGCGCCAGGGCATCGGCATCGCCGTCCGCAAGATTGTACTCCACTTCCAGCACGTCCAGAGCGCTGCCGCCGCCCTGCGCGTTGACAAGACGCGGCATCTTTCCGGCTATTTCGTTTGTCATGTCTTCGCCCAGATACTCGACAAGGGAATCCCGACTGATGCCGCCCACACGCGGCGCGCCCACGTAAGGCGCGGCCTCTCTGCGCGTCACTTCCCGGATGAACGTCCAGAAGGGAGCCTCCTGCAAGGTCTTTCTGGCTTCGTCAAACGCCTCCCTGTAGCGCTTCCCGCGCTCCCGGGCCAGGGCGCTGTCCCGCTTTGCCGTCACTTCAGCCTCGGCCC
>CAMBWG010000306.1 GCA_945871415.1 uncultured Desulfovibrio sp. | reverse complement strand
CAAAGTGAGCGGAAAAACCGCGCTTTTTTCGCGAAACGACAGGCCGTATGGTTTGAAATGCTCGAGAGATGGTGATTGCGTTTTGCTCCTGCCGTTTTCATCAGAGAACAAATAAAATTTTTTATTGGTCTTATCGTTCTTGTACGGAACAGAAAAGCCCGCCGATTCGGCGGGCTTTTCTGTTCCGTGAACTTTCGGAAAAAAGTTGTCGCATTTCCGGGGGACGGTTGCTGCAAGCAGAACTTCTGCGTTCCCGCAGCGCCCATCCTCCTGAACAAAGCGCGCTGGGGAAGGGTGGGGGCTTGGGGGAGGGGAACCCCTCTCGCGCTAGCAGAGGGGTTCCCCCCCCCCAACAAACAGCATTCCGCTCCTACCCTCGCGACAGCTTGAGGGCGCGGGCAACGGCTTTGCCTGCGTGTTTGTAGTCGTCGGGGGAGTCGCTCAGGCGCAGGGCGTGCGTCAGGCAACCGGCAACGCAGGCGGGTTCCTCGCCCTGCGCGCGTCGATCCCGGCATAGGTCGCATTTGAAGACTTTACCGGTCTGCGGATGCCGGCAAAGGGCATGATAGGGGCAGGCGGCGAGGCAGTCGCCGCAGCCGGTGCAGCGTTCTGCATCGATATGCACAATGCCGTCCTCGTCAAGACGCATGGCCTCGTGCGTGCAGGCGGACAGACAGTGCGGCCGGAGGCACTGGACGCAGTGCAGCAGGCCCATACGCAGCCGGATGACGCCTTCGGTATCAGGCCGGGGGGCGTCCCCGATATGACGGCACAGGGACATGGGCAGACCGTGCCACTGGCGGCAGTGAATCTCACAGGCCTTGCAGTTGATGCAACGGCTTTCATCAAAGACTATGCTCAGGGTCGTCATCTCAGTTGTCCTTTGCGCTGGTGTCGCAGGGGGTGAGCCGCACGAAATGGGCCTGCAAGGCCAGACCGTGCGCAAGTTCGTCCTCCTGTGTAAGGCCGCCGCTCATGAAGTGCTGATCGCCAAGACCGAGGCCCCGGGCGCGGCTCTCTACAGGCAGAGTGTGCCCGAAGCCGTGCAGCATGAACAGGGCTTCGGGATGCATGCCGGACACCAGACGCACACGGATCTGTCCGCTGTAGCCGGAGGCGGCCCGCATGACGGCCGTGTCGCCGTCGGCAAGGCCCAGCGCCTGCCCGCGCTCCGGGGCTATCCAGGCTTCGTTGACGGGCAGCTTGTCGTGCAACAGCGGATTATTTTGCGTGTGGGAATGCGTATGACAGGCATGCCGCCCCACAATCAGGCGAAATTCCTCCGGCCCGGGGCGGGCGGGGGAGACATAGGGCCGCAGGGAGGGGATACCGGCTTCTTCCCACGGCGTGAAGAGAACCTCGATTTTGCCCGATGGCGTCTTGAAAACCGGACCGGGATTAATGGGCGTCTCGCTCAGGGACACGGCGCCATGCCGGAAATCTTCCAGTCCGATGTCCGTGCCTTCCAGCTGGAAGCGCCAGAGGTCTTCCAGCGTGTCAAAGGCCAGCTCAGGCAGACCAAGACGCTTGCCGAGCTGCCCCAGAATCCACCATTCCGGGCGCGTATCGTGGCGCGGCGCGGCTGCGGGACTGCGCATGAGAATCTGCGGACGCGCACCGCTCCTGAGCTGGAGCATTGAGCCCCGTTCCACAAAGGAGGGCATGGGCAGCACCACGTCGCTGAACCAGGCGGTATCCGACCAGGAGAAGGTCAGAGACACCAGAAGATCGAAATGGTCAAGACAGGCCTTTTGCGCTTCGGGATCGGGCATGGCGCTCAGAGGGTCGTGCTTCAGGGCTATGTAGGCCTTGAGGGGATAGGGCTCACCCGTGGCGGCGGCCTGAAAGGCCTTGTGCAGCAGGCTTGAACCGGGGGCAAAGGGCGGCTCCTTCCAGCCCACGCCGTCGGCGCGGGGCTCCGCAGGGGCCGGATAGAGCGCGGCAAAGGAGCGTAAACCCTTGCGCCCGGCATCCTTTGCGCCCGCATTGAGAATGAGCCCCCCCTTGCTGCCGAAGGAGCCCAGCAGCGCGTTGATCAGGTAGGCCGTGCGGCAGGTCATGAAGGACTGGGCATAACGGGTGCTCATCCAGCCGCCATGCCAGATGACGGCGGGAGCGGCTTCGGCAAGCTGCCGGGCCAGCGTCGTGATTTCTTCGGCGTCAATACCGCATTCCCCGGCGGCCCAGACGGCGGAATACGGGCGCACGAAGTCGGCGAGGGCGTCAAAATCCTTGACATATGCGGCCACAAAGGCGGCGTTGCAGAGCTTTTCGGTAATCAGCGTGTGCAGGATGCCGAGATTGAAGGCGAGATCCGTGCCGGGGCGCAGACAGAGGGAACGGGTGGCACGGGCGGCCGTGACGGTGGGGCGCACATCCACGCAGGTCAGGCGGCAGCCCTTGTCCAGCGCGGCAAGCACGTTGTTGACTTCGCCCACCTTGAGCGATTCCAGCAGATTACGGCCCTGTACGACAATATGACGACAATTTTTGTAGTCGTAGTTCCATTGCGAGCGGCCGGAGCCCGTCAGGGTGTAGGCCGCCTGATTGACGTTGTGGGCGCAGGCGTCGTCATGGTTGCAGTGATTGGGGGAGCCAAGGCCGCGCACAAAGGCTTTGCTCAAATCCGAATAGGGGCCGGGGCGCTCCGAAAAGAGCAGACTGCGCGGGCCGTAGGCATCCATGATGGCACGCAGGCGTCCGACGGTATAGTCCAGCGCCTCATCCCAGCTTACGGCACGCCAGCGGCCCTCGCCGCGCGCGCCCTCGCGGATAAGGGGCTGTTGCGGGCGCTCGTCGTCCGCATACAGGCCCAGACCGGCCGCACCGCGCGGGCACAGGGCCGTGCCGGAACCTGTATGGCGATTGCCGCAAATCCAGCGCGGCCCGGAATCGTCGCAGTGAATTTCTATGGGACAGCGCGTGTTGCACATGCCGCAGAGGGAATAAACAATGGATGCAGTCATGAAATCTCCTGTTTTCGGACACGCTTACGGCAACGGTGACGATGCCTTGGGCCCTGTGCCGCGACGCAGCGGCGACAGACAGCGACCCAGCAGCAGCCGGGCCGGAATATAACAGAGAATGAACCAGAATACATAGCCCGGTTGCGCGCCGAACAGCGGCAGGGAAAAAGGCAGCGCGGGGCCTGTCTCAAGAAAGCGCAGCTGCATCCAGGCGAGCAGCGGCGGCACGGGCCAGAGCGAGGCCAGCCAGAGCGCGCCGTTCAGGGAAAAATAATAGCCGAACGCTTCGTGCGCCTGCCGGTTGACGGCCTTGAAAGTTTCCTTGCCCTGCTCCCGCAGGGCGCGTTCCCCGAGCTGATGGTAGCGCGTCATGTCGTCGCGTAATTGTTTGAGACGGCGCGCGTGCATGCGGACGCCAAGGCGGATGGTCAGCAGACCGAGCAGCGCGGCCTGTGCCGCCAGGAGGAATGTGCCGAGAAAAAAGGAGGCCTCGGGCGCATCCGGCAGCCAGCGATAGGGGGCAATGCACCAGGGATCAAGACGGGCGATAAGTGAAGTCGGCAGGAACATGACGATTCTTTTGTGCGGAAAGGCGGGCGCGCTTTTTCAAAATTGGCGATGGGAATGGCTTCAGACCAGGCACAGGACTCTTTACTTTTTTGAGGGGGAAGAAACCCCTTTGCTCTGCTGTCGATGTCCGTAAGGCTCCT
>CAMBWG010000305.1 GCA_945871415.1 uncultured Desulfovibrio sp. | reverse complement strand
TCACGCCGCCGGCGGAGATCAGCCACACTTCGTTGCCGTCCCAGAAGGGACCGGCGGCATTGTACATGAAGCGCCGTTCCTCTTCATTGTCGGCCATGAAGGGCAGCAGAGAACCGATGCCCAGATCGAAGCCGTCCAGCACGAAGTAGACGGCCCAGAGCAGGGCCCAGAGGATGAACCAGGTGATTTGCAACGCTTCCATGTTACGCCTCCATACCTTCGGGGCCCTTGCAGGCGTATTTGCGCAGCAGGAAGATGTCGAGCAGACCGAGAACGCTGTAGACCACGATAAAGGCGATCAGAGAGAACATGACGTTGTCGGCGGGCACGGGCGATACGGCATCGCTGGTGCGCATGAGATTGTAGACGATCCAGGGCTGGCGGCCCACTTCGGCCACAAGCCAGCCCAGGGCAATGGTGATGTAGGGCAGGGGAATGCTCCACACCAGGGTCGCCATAAGACCGCGGCAGGGCATTTCACGCTTGCGCTGCAACCATGCGGAGGCGGCAAGAATGATGAAGATCACGCCCAGAGCCACCATGATGCGGAAGCTCCAGAAAACGGGCGTCACCGGCGGACGATTTTCCCTGGGGAAGTCCTTGAGGCCCTTGATCTCGGCGTTGCTGTCGCCATAGGCGATCCAGCTCATGAGGCCGGGGATGGTCAGGCCTTCCATGCTGTTGGTTTCGTTGGCTTCATCAGGCACGAGCAGCATGGGGAAGCCTACGTTCGAGGAGGTTTCCCAGTGCGCTTCCATGGCGGCGAGCTTGGCGGGCTGGAGTTCGGCCACGTTCTTGCCCTGGATGTCGCCGGACAGGGCCAGAGCCAGGGAAAGCACCAGCGCGATGGGCGCGGCCATGCGGAACGAGCGGCGGAAGAACTCCACATGGCTCTTGCGCAGCAGATGCCACGAGGATACGCCCAGTACGAAGAAGCAGGACAGCAGCCACGCGGAAATCAGGGTGTGGGCGTACATACCCCAGGCATAGGGGTTTGTGACGACCGCCAGGAAGTTGTCCAGTTCGGCGCGGCCGTTGCGGATCACATAGCCCAGCGGATTCTGCATGAAGCCGTTGGCGAGAATGATCCACAGGGCGGACAGGTTGCCAGCGATGACCACCAGCCAGATGCTCAGCAGGTGCATCTTCTTGCCCACGCGGTTCCAGCCGAAGTGCCACACGGCAAGGAAGGTGGATTCCAGGAAGAAGGCCACAGTGGCTTCAATGGCCAGCAGCGAACCGAAGATGTCGCCGACATATTCGGAGTAGCGCGACCAGTTGGTACCGAACTGGAATTCCAGCGTGATACCGGTCACGACGCCGAGGGTGAAGTTGATGAGAAAGAGTTTGCCCCAGAACTTGGCATGTTTACGCCAGGCTTCATCGCCAGTCATGACGTAGCGGGTTTCCATCAGCGCGATAAGCAGCGACAGGCCCAGCGTCAGCGGAACAAAGATGAAGTGGAAAAAAACGGCTACAGCAAATTGTAGCCGCGAAAGCATGATGACATCCATAAATGCCGTCCTCCTCCCCGCCTCTTAGCCACAACGGATTTAAAAATCAAGGCTTTGAAAACAGGGTCTTGACAGCAGAATAGGAATAGTTATCTATAATAAACATTTGTGTGAGGAGGATTTTTTCCCATGCCTGGAAGTGAACAGCGCGAATTTCGCGCCGAGGTGCGAAAGGTTCTGAATATTCTCACGAACTCTCTGTATACCAACAGAGAGATTTTTTTGCGCGAACTTGTTTCCAACGCGTCGGACGCGCTGGACAAGCTGCGCTATCGCGCCAATCGCGGCGAAACGCCCCGTCTGCCGGATACGCCGCTGGAAATCCGTATTACGCTGGACAAGGATGCAAAGACGCTGACCATTGCCGACACGGGCGTCGGTATGACCCCCGAGGAGCTGGCGGATAATCTCGGCACCATCGCCAAGTCCGGTTCCGAGGATTTTCTGGCCGATTTGCCGCAGCAGGAAGGCAGGGAAGGCGAACCCGCCGACGCTTCCAACATCATCGGCCGTTTCGGCGTGGGCTTCTATTCCGTCTTTATGGTGGCCGAAAAGGTGGAAGTGACGTCGCGTCCGGCTTTTGCGGACGGAGAGCCCGCGGCCTGGCGCTGGAGCAGCGACGGCCTCGGCACCTTTACCGTCGAAGAATGCGCCGATACCGAGCCGGCGCGCGGCACGGTGATTGTCGCCCATCTTAAGGAGGATGCGGCGGAATTTCTGGAACCCTACCGGGTACAGTCCGTCATCCGCAAGCATTCGGCCTTTGTGCCCTTCCCCGTGCTGGTGGACGGCGAGCGCGTCAATACGCAGCCCGCGCTGTGGCGCGAACCCAGGAGCAGCATCAAGCAGGAAGACTATAATGCCTTCTACAAGCATCTGACCTATGACGGCGCCGATCCTCTGGACGTGCTGCACATCAGCGTGGATGCTCCCGTGCAGTTCAACGCCCTGCTGTACATTCCGGCCGCGACGCAGGATTTCTTCGGTGCGGATCGGGATTTCTGGGGGCTGGATCTTTATGCGCGCCGCGTGCTCATTCAGCACCGCAACAAAGAACTCATTCCCGACTGGCTGGCCTTCCTCAAAGGCGTGGTCGATACCGAAGACCTGCCCCTCAACATCTCGCGCGAAACCCTGCAGGAAAATCGCGTGCTGATGAAGATCAGCCAGACCATCACCAGGCAGATGCTGGGGCATCTGGAGAAGATGGCCAAAGAGCGCCCCGAGGTCTATGAACGGTTCTGGAAGCTGCACAGCAAGATTTTCAAGCTCTCCTATCAGGACTTTGCTCTGCGGGAGCGCGTGGCGGCGCTCATGCGCTTCAATTCTTCCCGTCTGGACGACGGCGACGCCCTGACCGGCCTCGAAGACTATATGGGGCGCGCGCCCGAAGGTCAGAAGACCTTCTGGTATCTTTCGGCCCCCAATCGCGAGGCCGCGCGTCTGAGCCCCCATCTGGAACGCTTCCGCAGGAAGGGTATTGAAGTTCTGTTCCTCTACGAGCCCGTGGACGAATTCGTCATGGAAGGTCTGGGCACGTACAGGGAGTGGAATTTCAAGGCCGTGGAAAACGCTGCCGACGACGCTCTCGACGCCTTTGCCGACAAGGAAAACGAAACGCCTTCCGTGACGCCTCTTTCCGACGACGACAGCCGTTCCTTTGATGACCTGCTGAAGCGCATCAAGGAAATTCTGGGCGACCGCGTGACGGATGTTCGCGTCTCCCACCGTCTGGCCGACAGCCCCGCCGTGCTCGTGTCGCCCGACGGCGGCATGACGTCCAGCATGGAAAAACTGTTCCGCGCCATGCACAAGGACGATTCCGTGCCGGTCAAGGCTCTGGAGCTGAACCGCGATCATCCGCTTCTGCGCAGCCTGCTGCGTATCTTCAAGGCCGATCCCCAGGACAAGGCCCTTGCGGGTATGGCGGAGCTGCTCTTTGAAGGCTGCCTCCTGCGCGAGGGCTACGTGAAGGACCCGCAGGCCCTGGCCGGGCACGCCAACGCCCTTATGGAGCAGGCCGCGGCCTGGTATACGGAAGTCCGTAAGATATAGTATTTCAGGTTTTCAGGTCTTACATGCTGGGGGGAAGGGAAACCCCTCTGCTCGCGCAAGAGGTTTTTCCCTTCCCCACAGGCCCCCCATCCCTTCCCCAGTGCGCTTT
>CAMBWG010000304.1 GCA_945871415.1 uncultured Desulfovibrio sp. | reverse complement strand
TTTTATCGCACCCGACGGCTTCCTCGTTGTCTCTCTGTGCTTGGTGTTCTGCCGTGTGCTGTTCCCATCTGTGGCCCGCCCCCCGGCCCCCCCCCTGCCCCCTCAAGAGAACACCCAAACCAACCAACACAGCAGCAACAAACGGGGTGGAGTATGCTTTCGGGCTTTCGGGAGGCGGACAGGGAGCGGGCGGCGCGGGAGAAGGCGTTGCGGGAGGCGGAGAGGGCGCGGGACGAGTCCCGGCAGCGGGCGACGGAAACGGCGCTTGCCGCCGTGCAGTCCGCTCTGCATGTATCGCAGAATGTGCTTAACGGCGGGGAGATTTCTCCGGATATGGCGGCGCGTGTGGATCAGCCCCGGTATCAGACCGGCTGCGAAGTGCTGGAAAACATGATTCCGCTGCCGCAGGGAGGCATTACCAAGCGCCCGGGGCTGGAGCACGTGGGCGAAACGCTGTTGCAGGGCAGGGGCGACGCGGTGCGTCTGGTTCCCTTTGTCTTCAATGTGGGAGAAACGCGGGTGCTTGAGCTGGCGTCCTCCGGCGAGGGAACGAGCCTGCGGGTCTGGCAGCCTGCGGAAGCGGGCGCGGAAATTCTCTTTACCGGGGAGGAAAACGCGCTGCCCTACAATGCGGCGGATCTGCGGGAACTGAGCATAGCCCAGAGCGCGGACGTACTCTTTCTGGCGCATCGGCGGCACGCCCCGGCAAAGCTGTCCCGCCATGCGGACGACGACTGGCGTTTCGAGTCCATAGACTGGTTGCCGGGCATTGCCGCGCCGACCATTCTGTCGGCCTTTCCGGTGGGCAATATCCCCAACGGCGAAAACAGCCGTACCAGCTATTCCTATGTGGCCACGGCGGTGGACGGGACGACGGGCGAGGAGTCGCTGCCGTCGCCTGCCGTGACTGTCGCGAACGTGGCCCCGCTTTCGCAGGGCTATTATATCCGCATCACCATTGCGCCGGTTGAGGGCGCGAGCGAGTATCGCGTCTATAAGAAGAAAGGCGGCGTGTACGGCTATATCGGGCGCATCACGGACGACGGGCAGACGGGCATACGTTATGCGACCATATCCGTGACCATGCTGTCCACACATATCGGAAGAAGCGGAACCATGACGCTTTCCGGCTTCACCGAGCCTCTGTCCTTTCAGGCGTTCGACGGTTCTAGCTGGGTTAACCCTTCTTCTGCTCCACGAAAGGAAGGGGATGTCTGGGTTCTGCCGTACAATCAATTTTCGGGAGAAGGATGGAAACCCGGCGATCGCCTCCGGGTTTCCGATGCGGGCGGCCCGCCGGTTGAAATCACCCTTCCCGACTGGGGAAATACGGCAACAGCAAAGCGCGAAGCGGGCACCATGCTCAAGGACACCTTCGAGGATCGCAATATCGGCGCGGACACGGAAGACACGCCGCCCAATGCGCGCAATCCCTTTGACGGGGAGGGCAAGTATCCGTCCGTGGTCTTTCTGCATCAGCAGCGGCTGGGCTTTGCCGCGTCGGACAAGCAGCCGCTGACGGTCTGGCTTTCGCAGGCGGGCAATTTCGAGAGCATGGCGGCCAGTATCCCGCCTTCCGACGACGACGCCATAGAGGCGTCGCTGGCGGCCACGCAGGCCAACCGCATTCTCTGGTGTCAGTCCGACCGTAATGTGCTGGCTCTGGGCACGGCCGGGGGAGAGTGGACGCTTTCGGGCGCGGACGGCGGCGCGCTGACGCCGTCCTCGCTGTCCTTTCAGCCGCAGACCTTTTACGGCTCCGAGGTCAATCTGCAACCGCTGCGCGCCGGGCAGAGTCTGCTGTTCACGCAGCGGGGCGGGCAGGTGCTGCGCGAATACGGCTACAGCTTCAGCGCCGACCGCTACGAATCCGGCGATCTTTCCCTGCTGGCGCGGCATATTCTGCGTGAAAGCCCCGTTGTTTCGTGGGCATGGCAGGCCGAACCCTGCGCCGTGGTCTGGTGCGTGCGCGCCGACGGCAGCCTCGCCGGGCTGACCTATATGCGCGAGCACGATGTCGTGGGCTGGCATCGGCACAGCACGCCCGGCGGCAGTCTGGAATCCGTCATTTCCCTGCCCGGCGCGCACGGGGAAACGCTCGTCTGGTTCGTGACCTGGCGCAACGGTTCGCGCTTCTTCGAGGGCGGCGACCCCGCGACGGCCTGTCATACCGACGGCCGCGAGCGCGCTTCCTACACGGGCCGCTGCATCCCCTGCATGCCCGAAACGACGCTCCAGAACGGTTCAACCATCATGCGCGTGCGCAAGCTCAATGCCGTGAAATGCCGCGTCATCAATTCCGGCCCCTTTGCGGCGCGCATCGGCAACGGTCCCCTGATGCCCGTGCCCGCCCGCCCGGCCGCCTATACGGCCCGCGCCGACTGGGCCGCCCTCCTCGCCGGAGGCTGGCGCGACGGCGCTCACCTTGAACTTGTCTTTGACGGCCCCGCGCCCGCAACTCTGCTCGCCCTTCTCATGACCGTGGAACTCGCCGACATGAGCGGCAGTCAGGGCTAGCTGGCGCGAGGGGCTGGATGGTTGGGGATGGTTTGTTGGGGGAGGGGAACCCTTTTCCAGAGCATTTTCAGTTTGAAATGCTTCGCATTTCAAACCATACGGCCTGTCGTTTCGCGGAAAAACGCGGTTTTTCCGCTCACTTTGGGCCGGGCGGCGCTGTGCCGCCGCCTCGCGTTTCACCTTTTTCAAAGGTGAAGCGCTCTAAAGGGGTTCCCCCTTCCCCCTCAAGACTGCATCAGCAGCAACAGCAAACAGAAAGGAGCAGACGGCATGGGGAGCGCGGCGGTACTGGGGTTGACGATGGGGGCGCTTTCGGCGGCGGGATCGCTGGCGTCGTCGCAGGCGCAGGCGGCGCAGCAGAAGGCGCAGGCAAACGCGTTGCGGTCGCAGGCGGACGCGACGCGGCGGCAGGCGGCGCTGACGGCGGAGCAGGGGCGGATCGAGGCGGAGAATTTTGACAGACAGAAAAGCGCCCTGCGTCGCGAGTACGAGGATATGGAAGGGCGTAACCGGTCGTTGCTGGCGGCGGGCAATGTGGACATGAGCAGCGGCAGCGCGCTGTCTGCGAGCCTGGGCAACATTGAGCGCTTTGCGGCGGATGTGGGCGAAAACGCCTATCAGAAGGCCCTGAAGGAATGGGAAACGGCGCAGGAAGTCAGGAATCTTACGTATCAGGCGGACATGTACGACGCGCAGGGATCGTTTCTGAAAAAGAGCGCGGGCAATCTGGGGTCGTCGCTGCTGTCGGCGGGCCTGTCGGGCCTGAGTTCGGGCCTCGGCATGTACGGCATGGCGGGAGGAAAACTTTCGTCGCTGTTCGGCTCCGGCTCGGGAGCCGGAAGCGCCGCGCAGCAGCTCGACCCGGAAGAACTGTACCGACGGCTTTACCGGTAGGGCTGTCGGCTTGCCGGGTGAGAGGAGAGTGCAAGGGGGGAGGGGAACCCCTCCTTTCCCCAGCGCGCTTTGATGAGGTTGATGACGGGAAGCGAGGACGCGGCGGCTTTCCCCGGTTCGCCGTCCCCCGGCGGCATGAAAAGAATTTCTTTCCGGTTTCACCGGGGGACGGGTGGGCGGAAGGAAAGCGGCGGGGCAGCCGGGAAGGCCGGTTTACCAGAAGAAAAGTTTTCGGAAGGGGAAGGGGGAGTTTGAGGGGGACGGGGAGAACCCTTT
>CAMBWG010000303.1 GCA_945871415.1 uncultured Desulfovibrio sp. | reverse complement strand
TGCTTTGAAACGCATAGCGTTTAAACTGAAAATGCTCTTATGAGGAATCAATGCTGCACATACTCCATACATCCGACTGGCATCTGGGACGCCAGTTGTACGGACGTTCCCGTTATGAGGAAGGCCGGAATTTTCTTGACTGGCTGGCGGGAGTCGTGCGGGAAAGGCAGATCGCGGCAGTGGTCGTGGCCGGAGACATTTTTGATACCACTACGCCGGGCAATCGGGCACAGGAACTGTATTACGGTTTTCTGCATACCGTGGCCACGACATCATGCTGCCGTCATGTGATTGTCACGGCAGGCAACCATGATTCCCCGTCCTTTCTGGAAGCGCCCCGCGCCCTGCTCAGGGCCATGCATGTTCATGTGGTGGGTTTTGGGAAAAGTCCGGAAAAGGAAGTTCTGGTTCTGAAGGATGCACAGGGCATCCCGGAGCTCATTGTCTGTGCCGTCCCCTATCTGCGGGATCGGGAAATACGCAGCGTCAGCGCGGGGGAGAGCCTCGATGACAAGATTAGCAGTCTGTTGCAGGGAATCCGCTGTCATTACGACGCCGTTGCCCGGCATGCGCTGCATGTTCGGGAAGAGCTGGGGGGACGGCTTCCGGTCGTGATGACGGGCCATCTCTTTGCTGCGGGCGGTACGGTGCTGGAAGGGGATGGCGTGCGTGAACTCTATGTCGGTTCGCTGGCGCATATCAGCGCCGATATCTTTCCCGCATGGGTGGACTACGTGGCCCTGGGGCATCTGCACGTGCCTCAGAAGGTGGGCGGCATGATGCATCGCCGCTACAGCGGCTCGCCGCTGCCCATGGGCTTTGGCGAGGCCGGACAGCAGAAGAGCGTCTGTCTGGTTGGTCTGGAGGAGGGCAAAGAGGCTGACGTGGAGCTGCTGCCTGTTCCTGTTTTTCAGCATATTGAGCAGATTCGTGGCGACTGGACTGCCATTGCCGGACGGCTTTCCGCCCTGAGCATGGCGGATATGCCCGTGTGGCTGGAAATTGTGTATGACGGCGAGGAATTGCTCGGAGATCTCCGGCGTCGTGTGGAAGAGGCGGTGGACGGTACCCGGCTGGAGGTTCTGCGGATCAAGAATCAGCGTGCCGCCCGCGACCTGCCGGGGCTTTCGGTCGAGGAAAGCGACGATCTTGCGCAGCTTGACGAGCGCGACGTATTTGAAAGGTGCATGGAGGCGTATCAGATCGCGCCGGACAGGCGCCCGGGATTGCGTCAGACCTATGCGGAAGTGCTGCGCGAGCTGGAGGAAGAAGATGTGCTGGCCTGATGACGCGCGTCCCTGCGCGCGGCGTGTCTGTACGGACCGGGTACGGCGTAAAAGGCGCACTGGAGCGTTTTGGCATTGAAAAACGGCGGCACAGCGTCGCCCGGCCCGAACTGGGCGGAAAAATAGCGTTTCTCCGGAAAACAACAGGGCCGCATGGCTGGAAACGCACGGCGTTTCAAACTGAAAAATCTCCAGTTTTTGTCGACAGTCTTCTGGTCGGAGGATACTGTGAAAATTCTTGCCATCCGTTTCAAGAATCTGAATTCCCTTGTCGGGGAATGGTCCATTGATCTGCGTCATCCTGATTATGAAGCTCAGGGGCTGTTTGCCATTACGGGACCTACCGGGGCAGGAAAAACAACGATTCTGGATGCCGTATGTCTTGCTCTGTACGGGCGCACGCCGCGGCTCGCCAATGTGAAGAAGAGCGGAAACGAGATCATGTCGCGCCAGACGGGGGAATGTTTTGCTGAAGTGCTGTTTGTGACCGGCGCGGGCGAGTTTTGCTGTCACTGGAGTCAGCGTCGGGCCCGGAAAAAATCCTCCGGCGAATTGCAGGACCCGCGGCACGAACTGACCTGCGGTGACAAGGTGCTGGAAAGTTCCATGAAGGGTGTGGCGCGCAAGGTCGAGGAACTGACGGGGATGGACTTTGCACGGTTCACGCGGGCCGTACTGCTGGCTCAGGGAGATTTTGCGGCCTTTTTGCAGGGGTCCGCCGACGAGCGTTCTTCCATTCTGGAAAAAATTACCGGTACGGAAATTTACAGCCGGATTTCCGTGCGCGTGCATGAACGGTGCAGTCGTGCGCGTCAGGAGCTGGCAACGCTGCAGGAAAGTACCGAGGGGGTCTGTCTGGTCCCTCCTGAGCAGGAAGAAAACTGCCGCAGAGAACTTGCCGAAATTCTGCGCTCGGAGACCGGCTTGCAGCGCATGGCGGACGAGATACTTGGGCTTATTCGCTGGCGGGAGGGGCTGCGAAACTGCCGGGACGATGTGCGCCGGAAGGAAGAGAAGCTGCATGGTCTCGAGCAGGAGCGCGCGGCTCTGAAACCGCAGGAGGAGCTGCTGCAAAGAGACGCGGCCGCGCGTCGGTGTCTGGGCGCAATTCATGATGCGGAACGCTGCCGGGAAACGTTGCAACAGCAGGAAAAGTCCTGTGACGCGGAGCAGCAGACGCTCAATGAACTGTGCAAAACTCTGCAGAACTTGCAGCGCGACATGGCGGAAGCCGAGGCGGCTGCCGAGCGCGTTCGTGAAGAAAGGGCACAGCGCCTGCCGCTCGTGCAGGAAGCGCGACAAAGGGACGCTTTACTTGTCGAGCTGGAACGGCAGGTGCGGAAGGCTCAGGAACAATTCCTGTCCGAACAGACTCAGTCGGACGACTATCTGAAAGCGTCGCAGGCTCTTGCGAGGCAGCTGGAAGCGCTTGCACGGTGCAAGGAAGAAAACGACGCGGCCCTGCGCGCTTCCGAGCTCGACGCCACCTTACCGCAGGAACTGCCGCGGCTGCGGCAGACATGCGCCGATACGGAAGATAGCCGCATGCGCTGGCTGAAGTCCTGTGAGCTGGCGGATACCGCCGCACGGGATGCGGAGAACGCCGAGCGGGAGCTTATCCGTGCCGGACAACAGCGGGAGGCGGCTATGCGGCGGCAGGAACAGGAACTGCGGCGGCACGCTGTTCTGGAATATGAACTTAAGGTAATACTTGAAGGAAAGAAGGCGGAAGCGTGGCAGGAAGAAGAGAGGCGTTTAGCGGATTTGTTGCGACTGCTGGAATCGTGGGGGGAACTTGAGAAAGAGCTGTCGGCAACGACGACGCGACTGAAAATGCATGAACAGCAGCGGCAGGAGCTCGCGGCGCGTCAAAAAAAGCTGCTTGCAGAACAGGAGCGCGAGGAGAAATACCTCGAGGCGGCGCGACGGGAAGAAGTACTGCTTAGGAAAGTGTATCAGCAGCAGCAGGCAATCAGCAGCTACAAGCAGGCGCGACAGCATCTGCATGACGGCGAACCCTGCCCCCTGTGCGGCGCGCGGGAGCATCCTTATGCCGCGGGCGTAGAAGTCGAACCGGACGAGGCCCGTCAGAGCATGGAGGCACAGGAAAAAATCGTGGAGCAGTATCGGCAAAGTCTCTTCGCGATGCAGGCGGAGCTGGCCCGAGTTGACGAGCAGGCGCGGCAGGCGGAATCCGGGATTCAGGAAAATCAGCGTCAGGAGGAGGCCTTGCGGAAGCGCATGGAATGTCTGCGGGCGGAAGTCGCCGCCGAGCTGCCGACGCTGCCAGCCACATGTTCCGCGGAGGCTCTGGCAGAGGAAACGGCCCGTTGCCGGCAGCGTCAGAATGCCTGCCGAAAGGTTCTTCAGGAAGTGCGCCGCACGCAGGAGCATGTGCAGAGCGCGGA
>CAMBWG010000302.1 GCA_945871415.1 uncultured Desulfovibrio sp. | reverse complement strand
CATTATCTGTATCGTTGACGTGACAAAGCAGCCAAGAATAAGCCCTGAAATAAAATGCGCTATGGCAAGATTTACAAACCCGCGTATAAAGGGAATAAAAAATGTTATGGCAATAAAACCTGCGGCAAGCGGCAGTAAAAACGTACGTATCCCCAGCGCGGACATGAAAAACGGCATTGTTGTGGCAAGAAGCAACTGCGGTACGGATGAAAGGGTAGTGAGAATGGCGCCTTCTTCAGAAGAAAATCCCCAGATACCGCAAAGATCCGACAGAGAAGAGGAGAGGAGTCTGCCGTGAAATGTCGTCATGGCTGCGGCAAGAGAAATGGCTATAAGGATGCCGGCCTGCTGTCCTGTCAGTCCAGGAAAAATATACTTCTGTACGGCAGTTCCCTGTGTCATACATATATCCGTTTATGCATACAAAATTGTTCTGTCTCCGATGATACATCGGAAACATGCGCTGCCGGAAATGTCAAGAATATTTTTTAGGGTGTTTTAGAGCGTTTCAACTTTGAAAAAGGTGAAACGCGAAGCGGCGGCACTGCGCCGCCCGGCCCGAAGTGAGCTGAAAAATCCGTTTTTTCGCAAAACGACGGGGCGTATGGGTTAAAAGGCAAGGCGTTTCAAACGGGAAATGTTGTAAGGGAGTACGAACGTATGCACGGCGGAGGTCATACGGGCGTTTTTGCCTTTCCGGCTTTTGCGTGCTAGGGTCAGCCCTCTGTTCTGACGGCGTATTTCGAAGGAAATGTGTCATAACGGTTTGAAAAAAAGGATATTCTTGCAGAGTCCGGATGCTGTCGCAACGGACCTGCGGGTGAGAAGGCGTGCTGCGGAGAAAGAGAAAGCCTCTGTTCCTGCCGGCACGAACAAACGGAAAGGGGAATCCCGATGAAAGCGGTATTATTTATCATGGCTTTGTTTGCTGCCGCCCTGTTTCTGCTGGCGGGCTGTTCCTCCCAGGCGCTTCAGGGGTTGACGACGGAACCGGAGACCGGGCTTTCCGTTATAGTTTCCCGGGCCAGGCCGGCGCTCATATTTGCGCCGGCGGAAGACATGCGCTTCATTTCCGCGGGCTGGCGCAGCCTGCGTCCCGTAACGCGCACGTCGCAGAAAGGGGACGCGCGGCTCTGGTTTGCCCAGTACGGCAGGGGAGAGAGCACGCTGGTCACCGCGCTGGCGGAAGCCTCGGACCCCTGGGTGTGGGAAGCGGCGCATCATTCCGCGTTTCCGCCGTTGCGGGAGCTCCAGTACGAGAAAAACGGCGAAATGCTGTATGAAAGCCTGCTGAGCCTGACGGCGGAGCAGGACCCGTTCTGCACGGAAGGCGGCGCCTGTCTGGTCTATCGGGCAAAATACCTGTTTAATTTCCGAAAGATGGTGGCCATTATCGAATATCATGAACCGCTGGAGGCATCCCGGGTGCGTGACATCGCCTTTCAGGAGGCCGCGCTGAATGCCTTTCAGGAGCGGGGGCGGGCTGCCTGTGCCGTACATTTCCCGGACAAGGAATCCATGAAGCGCGCGACGCAGAATTTTCAGCTGCTTTCTCAGGCGGACGATCGTTTTTCCCGCACGGCTCTTTCCCGCTGGATCGGGGAATTGCAGCGCACGGGCGGACGCATGTAATGAGCTGTATCCCGGAGCCGGGGCTGTACGGCACGGAGCTGAGGGTCTGCGACAGCGCCCGTCTCATAGCCCTTATGCTGCGCCTGCTGCCGCAACCGGGGCGGTTTGACGCCGGGATCGGGGGACTGACGCTGTTGCGCTATGATGTGCCGCAGGAAGTCACCTGTTTTACGGAGCCGTCCGTGGGGCTGGTTATGCAGGGCTGCAAGGAATCTCTGCTTGGTACGGAGCTGCTGCGCTACGGCGTGGGCGACGCCATCGTCATCGGCGTGCCCATGCCCGCCGCCAGCCGTATTCTGGCGGCCTCGCCGGAAGAACCGCTTTTGATTATTTCCGTCGGCATCGACAGGAATCTGGTGCGGGAGCTGGCCGCAGGAACGCCGGAGCATCCCTGTCCTGTCCGCCATCGTCATCTGGGAGCTTCCGTGGCTCCGGCAACGCAGGATATGCTGGATGCCTTTTTCCGACTGACCATCCTGCTGGAACAGCCGGGGCGCGCGGCTCTGATGGCTCCCCTGCTCCTGCGGGAATTGATTTTTCATGTGCTGGCCGGACCGCAGGGCGCCGATCTGCGGGCTATTTATGCGGGGGATTCCTGCGGCAACAAGGTGGCGCAGGCCATCGTCTGGTTGCAGGAGCACTACAAAAGCCCCCTGAATGTGCCGGCGCTGGCGCGGCAGGTGGGCATGGCCGCTTCTTCCTTTCATCGTCATTTCAAACAGATAACGTCTCTTAGCCCCTTACAGTTTCAAAAGCGTTTGCGCCTGCATGAGGCCCGGCGTCTCATGCGCGGGGAACAGCTGGACGCCGGTTCCGCCGGGCGGGCTGTCGGCTATGAAAGTCCGTCGCAGTTCAGCCGTGAGTACAAGCGTCTTTTCGGGCAGCCCCCGGGACGGCACGGCAGACATCCTGCGTAAGGTTTCGCCTGCCGCCGTATCTGCCGTCGGCGGCGGGAAAGCCGCGGTGAAATACAGGACATTTTCCAACGTGATATCGAGTGACGATCCCCGCGCCTGTTTTTATGCGCGCCTGAAAGACATTCTGCTGCGCCATATGCCGGCAGCGGGCAGCCTGTCCGCTGCCGTGCCCGGTCTGCGCCTGCACAGGCGGGATGTGTCCGGCAGACCGGAGCACTGTTTTTCCCGTCCTGCGCTGACTCTGATTGTACAGGGAGCCAAACGGACGCTCATCGGGCGGGAGGACTACCGCTATGGCGCGGGGCAGTGTCTTGTGGCAGGCATCGCCATGCCCAATATGAGCTACTGCACGGAGGCGTCGGCGGAACAGCCCTGTCTGGGGCTTTCGCTGGAGCTGGACAGCGTTCTGATTGAGCGCTTTGCGGCGGGGCTTCCGGCCGGGCGGCAGGCCATGCCGCAGAAGTGCAGCGGCGTCTGGGAGACGGGCAGGGATTTACTGGATACCCTGTGCCGTCTGGCGGCGCTGCTGGATGCGCCGGAACGCACGGCGGGGCTTGCGCCCATTCTGATACAGCAGGCGCATCTGCTGCTTCTGCTGGGGCCGCAGGGCGGGCTGCTGCATGCGCTCAGCACGCGAGGAGGTTGCAACCATCAGATTCAGCGCGGTATTAATCTGCTGCTTGAACGCGTGGCGCAGCCGCTCGACGTCGAGGAACTGGCGCGTCATGCGCATATGGCGGCGTCCACCTTCCGGCGTCGCTTCAGAAGCGTAACGGGCATGAGCCCGACGCTCTATCACAAGCATTTGCAGCTGTACGAAGCCCAGCGCCTCATTCTGGAAGAACAGGCAGACGTGGCCGAAGCGGCGCACCGTGTGGGCTACGAGAGCCTGAGCCAGTTCAGCAGAGATTACCGCCGTATTCTGGGGAGTTCTCCGGCGCGACACGCCCGTCTGCTGCGCGGAAGGGACGGGCAGGCGGGATAATGATTTATTATTGAAGCTTATTTTATGGCGTGTTCCCAAATCACATATTGAGATAAGGATGCTTTTTTCAGTAAGAAGAGTTTTTGTTTTTTTGTCCGTGAAGAATTGGCGGGTTTTGGGGAAGATGGGGGAGTTTGAGGGGGAAGAAACCCCTTTTTGC
>CAMBWG010000301.1 GCA_945871415.1 uncultured Desulfovibrio sp. | reverse complement strand
TTCAGGGTCTAGTTCTCGCAAGGGAGTGGGAGTTCGAGTCTCCCCTTCGGCACCATAGAGCGTTTCACCTTTAAAAAGGTAAAACGTGAGGCGGTGGAACAGCCCCGCCCGGCCCGAAGTGAAAATGACAGGCCGTATAGTTTGAAATGCGCGGCATTTCAAACTAAAAATGCTTCAGAGCAGCAGAAAGCGCCGACAGTTGTTGGCGCTTTTTTTGTATTTTTCCTTCTGTCCCGGTGCTTCTTTCTTGAATGGGCTAAAAAAAAGAGTAGCGTGTCGAAGAGAGAGTTGATTGAATTACTCCTCAGTTTCTGGGAACGCCGTTTTAGTTAAAAGGGGTCCTCAATGCGTTGGGTTGATATTTCCGTCAAGAACAAGTTCTATGTGATTTTTTGCGCCGGTATCAGTACCTTTCTGGCAACCGTGGGGCTGTTGCTGTACTCTCTGGGCGACGTCAAAAAAGATGCCGAACTCCTGAGCGAACCTCCCAAGACGGGCGCTCTGCTCGCCGCGGAAGTCAGCCACCTGCATTGGGCCGTAAGCGTACAGAGCTATCTGCTCGAAGGGGGCAAGAAGCCCCTGACGGTGCCGACGGAGGCCACGGAATGCGCCTTCGGCAAATGGTTCTACAGCTCCCAGCGCCGGGAGCTGGAAAGCGAGATTCCTTCTCTTGTGTCGCTGTTCAGCAAAATTGAGAACGTGCATAACGCCCTGCACCAGAGCGCGGCGGATATTGTGACGCAGGTCGGTAACGGCAATATTGAGAAGGCGCGCGAAATTCTGTTTGCAACGACGCTTCCCTCCGTATTCAGCGCCCAGAAGCTGTTTGCCGAAGCCCGCGAACTCAGTGACTCCTCGCGCGAGGACATCGTGCAGGATCTCGCCAATATTGTCCGTAATATCTGGAGCTTTTCTCTTATCGTGTCAGTGGCCGTCATTGTTGTGGGGCTGCTGCTGACGGTGCTGCTGGTCCGTAATATCTGCCGTCCTCTGTCCCTGCTTTCCGAAGCTGCAGACCGCGTGAGTAGCGGCGTTTATGAGCGTGTGGACATTGACCGCAAGGACGAAATCGGCTGCCTTGCCAATTCCTTCAATGCCGCCACCAGCATCATCAAGGAAAAGTTCGGCGTTTCCGAAGGTATCATGCACGGCATGACCATGGCCTTTGCCGCCTGCGACACCAAGGGGCGTCTCACCTTCGTGAACCAGATGATGATCGATCTCTGGGGGCGCGAAGGCAAGCCGGAAGATTTCCTGGGGATGTCCGTCAGCGAATTCTTCTACAACAAGCCTGATCATCCGACGCTGTTCGGTCGTGTGCTGGATGAAGTGCATCCCATTCTCGGTTATGCCGCCGCACGGACCAATGCCCGCGGCGAAGTGAAGTACATGGTGATGGACTTCTCGCCGCTGCATGACCTTGACGGCGAACTTATCGGCGCCTTCTCTCTGCACAGCGATTTGACGGAAATGCACGAGCAGCGCGATCGTATCGCCCAGCTCAACGATCGCATCTACTTCTCCGCCAACAAGGCGCAGGATATTTCCACCACTCAGTCGCAGGCTTTTGAAAAGCTGTTCCAGCAGCTGGAATGCACGGGCAGAACCGCCCGCAATCAGGAGCAGGAAGCCGCCCAGGCCGCACAGAGCATGCATGCCATGGCTTCTTCCATGCAGCTGGCCGCGGAGCGCACCAATCTCAGCCGCGAAAAGTCCCAGCAGGCTCAGAAGGAGGCCGAGGAAGGTTACGATGTGGTGCGGCGCACCATCGCCTGCATCGACAAGGTGGACGAGCAGACCGCCAAGGTTGCCGAGAGCATGGCTTCGCTGGATCGGCAGGCCAATGACATCGGCAACGTGCTGGGCCTGATCAAGGACGTGGCCGACCAGACCAACCTGCTGGCCCTCAACGCCGCCATTGAAGCCGCCCGCGCGGGCGAAGCCGGCAAGGGCTTTGCCGTTGTGGCCGACGAAGTGCGCAAGCTGGCGGAAAAGACCATGCACGCCACGGACGAAGTCGCCGGCTCCATTGCGGGCATTCAGACCGGCGTGCGCGACAGCGCCAAGGCCACCAACGAGGCCGTGTCGCTGGCGCGTCAGGCTACGGAACTGGCCGACAGCTCCGGCGCGCGCCTGAACAACATTCAGACCGTCATCGGCGAGGCCGTGACCGATATTGAATCCGTGTCCCAGGTGACGACGGAACAGGCCGACGCCTGCGCACAGGTGCTGAAGCAGATGGAAAACTTTGCGCAGCAGGCGCAGGACGCCACGCGGACCATGGAGGAATCGACGGACTACGCCTCCAAGCTGCGCCGTCTCTCCGACGATCTGCGTCAGATGATCGATGCCATGCGCAGCGAGCGGCGCGGCGATTCCCGTCATGCCGTGACCGAACCGCATATGTTCAAGGTGACGGACATCAACGGCAACAGCTGCGAATGCACGGTGCTGGATGTGAGCGTTTCGGGTATGCGGATGCACAGCGATACGGGCTTTACACTCCGCGAAGGCGAGGCCGTGGTGCTGAGCGCGCCCAAGCCGCCTTTCTCCAAGCTCTTCCCCCGCACGGACGCGCAGGTTGTCTGGGTGGACGGCAAGCTTATGGGCGTCACCTACATGACCCGCATCAGCGCCGCCGCCGTGGAGCAGGTTGTGCGCGAGGCCAATATCAAGGCCTAGTTTCCCTGCCTTTTCTGTTAATGCTTCAGAGGCCGCCTTGGGGCGGCCTCTTTGCGTTGTCGAGACGGCGTTTCCGATGTCGGCGCTTCTTTATGCCGTTCTCATGCACGGATACCGGCGAAAAGCAGTTCCGCCATGTTCGGAGGGGGGAGGTCCCTGGGGGCAGGACTCATTATCAGATGTTGATTCCCCCAGCATATGTTCCTTTCCATGATAGGAAAAGATAAAACATCATTGTGTGTTACAAAAAATCCATCTTTACCAGCCGGCAAATTATGTGCGGATTTTGGGGAAGATGGGGGAGCTTGAGGGGGAAGAAAAAACATCGTGTCGGGACGTGCCGCCCGCCTCCTGAAATCAGGGCGGCGCACTGCGTGCGGAAGCGGAAATGTCACTTTCGACGTTTTTGTTGTTTTTTGTAAATCCCGACGGAGAAGCAGGCTTGTTTTTCAGAGTGTTTCACCTGTGAAAAGGTAAAGCGCGAGGCGGCGGCACAGTGCCGCCCGGCCCGGAGTGGGCGGAAAAGCGCGCTTTTTCCGTAACACGACAGGCCGTATCGTTTGAGCCTGATAAGGCAAGATACCGGACAGAGTAGCGGAAAAGGGAGCTTCCCTCGACATGACGTCGCGGGAAGCTCCCTTTTCTTCTTTTGAAAAAGCCGTATGCGAGGGGCGTCAGGCTTTGGCGGGAGCGCCGCGAAGCAGGCGTTCCACAAGGAAGATGCAGACGGCACAGAAAATGACTCCCGCAACCAGTGCGAGCAGATTTCCGGGCTGGAAGAGGCGCAGGGCCAGCGTCATCTGCTGGGCGCTGTCTGTTACGGTCGTGACGGCCTGCCGCAGAAAGAGCACCTTCCAGAGCAGGAGAAGGCCCGCAAGCACAGCCATGCCGCCGCAAAGGGGCGCAAGGCGGGGCCAGCGCCAGCAGAACAGCGCCGTCATGGCGCAGACTGTTGCCGCATAGTCCGGCATGCGCCAGCCCAGCGCCGTGGGAACGGCTGCGGCGGGCGTGACCAGCACACCCG
>CAMBWG010000300.1 GCA_945871415.1 uncultured Desulfovibrio sp. | reverse complement strand
GTCCATATAACGTTCCACGCGCACGCTGCCGGGCCGCGCCACGCGCCCCAGATCGTTGCGCCCCAGATCGACCAGCATCACATGCTCGGCCTGCTCCTTGGGGTCGGCGCGCAGTTCGGCAGCCAGCCGCGCATCTTCCAGATCGTCGCGCCCGCGCCGACGGGTTCCGGCAATAGGCGACAGCTGAAGGGTTCCGGCAGTGCAGCGCACCATGACTTCCGGCGAGGAACCAAAGAGCGTCATGCCGGGCAGGGCCATATGGAACATGTAGGGGGACGCATTGATACGCCGCAGACGACGGTAAAGCGTAAAGGGATCGCCCTCATAGCGCGTGGAAAAACGCACCGACGGCACCACCTGAATGGCTTCGCCCTGCCGCAGCAGTTCCTTGATATATTCCACATTGGCCTTGTAACCGGCTTCGTCGGGTTCGGCCTTCACTGCAAAGGGAGCGGCCGGAGCCTGTTCGGCTGCTTCGTCCCGCCCGCTGCGCAGCTCGCGGTGTTCGCCCAGGCTGATCTGACAGAGGCGATTATACAGATGATCGAACACCAGCACCGTGCCCGGCAAGGCCAGCATGCCTTCCGCTTCGCCGGCAGGCATAGCCGAGGCCAGTTTGGGATTGAACAGCCCGGCCATGCCGAAGCCCAGCCAGCCGTACAGCGCGCGGGTAATGGGCGGCGTTTCCATATTCTGCGGCGGAATCAGCGTCAGTCGCCGCAGCAGCCCCCGCAGGCCGGAAACAAAGTCCATGCCGTCCAGATCGGCAAGGGCGGCGCAGCGGGGATCGCGAATATCCAGTGACATACGCCCTTCGCGGCAGGAGGCAAAAAGCGCCATATCGCAGGCAAGAACGCTGTAACGCCCCCAGCGGCCGTCCACTTCTGCGCTTTCCAGCAAAATACCATGCCCTGATCCCGCCATGCCCTTGAACAGGCTGATGGGCGTTTCCATATCCGCAGGCAGCCAGCGGGCGGATTGTTGCAGCGTCAGCGGCTGCGGCTCGCAATGCGACGTCATCGTCACGGTTCCTTTCACGGGCGGCGGCAGAGCGGGAAAAATCCCCGCCGGACGACCCGTTTTCGCCCGGCGCGCCGAAGAAACAAAAAAGGCGCCATCCTCTGGGAGGACGGCGCCTGAAACGCATAGATATGTCCGCAGGACTACGCCTGCGCGTCCTCCCTGCATTCTTCCGTGCACCACCAAAAAGCCGCGAACGCGAAAGAAGAGAAGGAAGGAACAAACATCATCATTTCACCTTGTGTTTCTCAGAAAATAGACGTCATGTTCCAGAATGTCAACTACTTTCCGAACAGAATTTCCTGATAGCTGGGCAGCGACCAGAGGTCGTCGGCCACGCGGGTTTCCAGCAGATCCGCATAGCGACGCGCTTCGCCCATGACCGGAAGCACCCTGTCGCAATAATAGGCGGCGCGCTCTTCCAGCGGCTTTTCATCGGCTCCGGCCAGCACGGCTTCCAGGCTGCCGATGGCGTCCTGAAGACCGCGCAGCTGTTCGGTCACGGCATCCAGCGTCACGGTGCGGAAGTCCTTGCCGATGGCCTTCATGGAAGCGGCCGTGGACGCCAGTTCGCCCTGATACCGCATGCCTGCGGGGAAAATGATGGTACGCGCCATGCGAATCATCAGCCGGGCCTCGGTGCGCAGGGTCTTGCAGTACTGTTCCAGATAGATGTACTGCCGCGCCTTGAGCTCCTGGCGGTTCATGATCTGCTGCGATTCATACAGTTCGATCACGGCGGGACGCGTCAGCTCCGGCAGGGCTTCCGGAGTGGTGCGCAGATTGGGCAGACCGCGGCGCACGGCCTCGTTGTGCCAGATGTCCGAGTAGCCGTCGCCGTTGAAGATGATGGCGCTGTGCTCCTCGATGACATGCTCGATATAGCTCTGGAGGGCGGCATTGAAGTCTCTGCCTGCCGCCAGTTCCCGTTCCAGCCAGTCCGCCGCATGACCGAGAGAATCGGCCATCATGGCGTTGAGCGCGGTAATGGAATCCGCCGCCGACTGACTGGAGCCCAGAGCGCGGAATTCAAAGCGGTTGCCGGTAAAGGCCACGGGGCTTGTGCGGTTGCGGTCGCCCGGGTCTGTCGGCAGGCTGGGCAGCGTGTCCACGCCCAGATTGAGGGCGCGCTTGCGATGTCCGCCCGCCGCATCTTCCACACGGCCCGCACGGAAAGCCTCGAAGACTTCCGTCAGCTGATCGCCGAGGAAAATGGACATGATGGCCGGGGGCGCTTCATTGGCGCCAAGACGGTGGTCGTTGCTGGCGCTGGCCACGGTGGCGCGCAGCAGGCCGCCGAACTTGTGCACGGCCCGGATCATGGCCGCGCAGAAGACCAGGAATTTAGCGTTGGCGTGCGGGGTTTCGCCGGGATCAAAGAGCGAGCCGAGCTCCGCATTGCCGATGGAGTAATTGACGTGCTTGCCCGAGCCGTTGACGCCCGCAAAGGGCTTTTCGTGCAGCAGACACTTGAGCCCGTAGCGCTTGGCAACGTTGCGCAGGGTGGACATGATGATGTGGTTATGATCCACCGCCAGGTTGCTCACCTCGTAGAGGGGCGCGATTTCGTACTGGCTGGGGGCCACCTCGTTGTGGCGGGTGCGCACGGGCACGGCCAGCTTGTAAAGCTCCCGCTCCACTTCCATCATATAGGACAGCACGCGCTGCGGAATGACGCCGAAATACTGGTCGCTGAACTCCTGCCCCTTGGCCGGACGCGCGCCGAACAGGGAACGCCCCGCGACCTGAAGGTCGGGACGGGCGAAATTGAAGTTGTGATCGATGCAGAAATATTCCTGCTCCAGACCGGCAAAGGACACAATGGGCAGCGCCGGCTCTATGCCGAAGAGCTTGAGCACGCGCTTCGCCTGACGGTTCAGGGCCTGCCCGGAACGCAGCAGCGGCGTTTTCTTGTCCAGTGCAACGCCCGTCCACGACAGGAACATGGTGGGGATGCACAGGAACGTGCCGTTGGGATTCTCCATGATATAGGCGGGGCTCGTCACATCCCAGGCCGTATAGCCGCGGGCCTCGAAGGTGGAGCGCAGGCCGCCGGAGGGGAAGGAGGAAGCGTCCGGCTCGCCCCGGATAAGCATGGATCCGGAAAATTCCGCGATGACGCCGCCGGTGGCGTCGGGAGAAAGGAAGCTGTCGTGCTTCTCGGCGGTCTGGCCGGTCAGCGGATAAAAAATATGGGTGAAGTGCGTCGCGCCCTTTTCAATGGCCCAGTCCTTCATGACCGCCGCCACGGTATCCGCAATGGAGGGGTCCATGCGTTCGCCGAAGGCGATGGTCTTGTGCAGGGACTTGTACACGGCCTTGGGCAGACGCTCGCGCATCACCTTGTCGTTGAAGACGTTGCAGCCGAAAAAGTCCGTGGGCTTGGTTTCCGCAAAATTGAGAGGCGCGGCATCGGCCTTATAGGTCGTAATGGCCTGAATGGCATGCTGCCGGGCGACATTGCTGCTCATGAAAGCCTCGTGATGGTTGTATTCGGAGCAAGGGAAGAAAACCGCCCGCCGGGAGGGCGGTTTTCATGCATCACCTGCGCAGGCCGCCCCTTTCCGTGCGGCGGCGCTGCCGCCCGAAAGGCGCTTGCCTTGCGGGCGGCGTTCATGCGTCCCAAATCTGGAGCATTTGCAGTTTGAAACGCTTCGCATTTCAAACCATATGGCATGTCGTTTCGCGGGAAA
>CAMBWG010000299.1 GCA_945871415.1 uncultured Desulfovibrio sp. | reverse complement strand
CCCCTCCGCTGGCGCGGGAGGTGTTTCCCTTCCCCCAGGCCCCCCATCCGTGCCCAAACGCGCTTTATTCCGGAGGATAATGGGGTTCGGTAACCCCGCCGTCCTCCTCCGCTCCCCGTCCCCCGATCTTTCATGCAGAACAGCCCCGGAAAGCCTCACGGCCCCGGGGCTGTTCCGGTATACAGATAAAAACTCCCGCGAAATTCGCATCCTGCCAAAGACACGCTTGGCCCGGATGCTCCGAAAAACAAAACCTGAACGTCAGACCATATGGTTTGAAACGCAATGATTTCAAACTGAAAATGCTCCAGGGCCTGCCAACACAAATTTTATAAATAATTTCAACAGATAAAATAAACAGTCTGCACACACGCCACTTGTCTTTGGCGGCAGGTCGCCTCGTGTTTCCGACGTTTCCCCCGGCAACTCCCCTGCCAACGCCCCACCAATTCCCTGTTTTGACAATCCGCTGCGGGAGACATACTTTTCTGGGGCAGCGGCGGCCGGGTCGGCGTCGCGTTGGAGTCAGAATGGATCGCCTTCCTTTTCCTGTTCGTTGTATTGTTCTGGTGTCGGGGATGTGCCTGGCGGCGCTGGGCATAGCGCTTATTACGAATGCCGACATGGGCACGACGCCCATCACCAGCCTGCCCCTTGCGGTCAACGCCGTGTATCCTCTCAGCGTGGGCACGTATACCGTCCTGCTCAACGCACTGTTCGTGCTGCTGGAAAAATTCATTCTCGGGCCGCACTTTTCCCGCGCAAACGTCCTGCAACTGCCGCCGGTCTTCCTGTTCGGCTTCTTCATCGACATGTGGATGCACCTGTCCGGGAGCATCCTCCTGCTGCCCTATGCGGAACGCCTGTGCGTACTGGCCGCGGGCATCATCGTTCTTGCTTTCGGCATTCTCCTGCAGGTCGCCTGCAACCTCGTTGTCCAGCCCGGCGAAGGCATTGTGCTGGCGCTGGCCTTCCGCACCCGCCGCAACTTCGGCAACCTCAAGGTAATGGTCGACGCAGGCATGGTGGCCTCGGCCGCCCTGCTCGGCCTGATCTGCCTCGGCCATATCGTGGGCATCCGCGAAGGCACGCTCCTCTCCGCCTGCCTGACGGGCTTCTGCATCCGCGGGCTCGGCGCGCTGCTGCACCGGCTGTGCCCGCGCCTCTTCCCCGCCGCCGGACAGCGCTCCTGACAGGCACCGCCCGCATACGGCACTGCCGGAAAGCCGCCTGCAAGCCGCTGCCGGGCTTGTCGGTCTTTCTGTTTTGGCGTATGATTATTCCGTCTGATATTAATAACAGCTAGTATTAGCTGTTTTTTTGTGACGGCCGGAGACGGCGGAGGCCGGAGGCTCTCCCCTGTCTCTTTCTGGAGCATTTTCAGATTGAAATGCCGGGCATTTCAAACCATACGGCCTGTCGTTTCGCGGAAAAACGCGGTTTTTCCTCGCTTCGGGCCGGGCGGCGCCGTGCCGCCGCCTCGCGTTTTATCTTTTCCAAAGCTAAAGCGCTGCCCGGGAAAGAAACGCCTTCGGGGAACGGAACCCATGAAGATCTCGCACAAGCTTCTTGTCCTTTGCAGCATTCCCATGACGGCCTTTCTTGTCGTCAGCGCTCTGTATGCTCTTTCCTGGCTGGAGAAGAAAAACGACGTCGCCGCCGTCCGCGGCAACATTGCCCTGTTCCGGGGTATTTCCGGCCTGGTCAACGAGGCCCAGAAGGAACGCGGCCTGTCCAACGTCTTTCTGACCACGGGCAACAGCGGCCCCATGACGACGCAGCGCGGCAATACCGACAAGGCGCTTGCGCGTCTGGCGGAACTGCGACAGCCTCTGGCGCTGCCCGCCCCGCTGCGGCGGACGCTCGACGGCGCCCTCGGCATTGTGCCGCAGGCGCGCCGTCTGGTGGACGGCAAGGCATCCTCGGCCGAGGTGCTGGGCGTCTATTCGCGCTGTATCCGGGAGCTTCTGCACGCGGCACGCGCCATTCCCGATCTCCGGGACATCGGCGACGGCATGCGCGCCACCTTCATTTCCATGGACTATCTCGAAAAGGCCAAGGAGAACGCCGGGCTCCTGCGCGGAACGCTGGCGCCGCTGCTCGCGGCGGACGCGCCTCTGCCACCCGGCATGCTCGACCGGCTCGCGGCCCTGAAAACGGGTATGGACGCGGCCCTGTCCGCCGATGCGCTGACGCTGACGGAGGAATCCCGCGCCATCCTGCGCACGCTGCTTGCCTCGCCCTCATGGAAAGCGGCCGACAATGCCTTTCAACAGGTTGCCGCCCGGGCCGACAGCGGCGGTTTCGGCATAAATCAGGATGCCTTCTGGAAGGATATGACCGGCGCCATCGACGAGCTGAATCGTATCCGCGACGTGGAATTTCAAGCCTTTGAAGCCCGCATGGACCGTTCCCACGAGGACGCGACCGAGGCTCTGCGTCTGCTCTGCCTGATCATCGTGGGGGTGATTGCGGGCATTTCCCCGGTGCTCATAGGGGTCATTCTCTCCATTACCCGGCCCATTCACAGCCTCATCGCCTATGCGGACGCCGTTGCCGGGGGCAGGCTCGACACGCCGCAACCCGCCAGCATGCGCCATGAACTGGGCGCGCTCTGCCGCTCGCTCGGGCTCATGCTCGACAGCCTGCGCGCCATGCTGGCCCGCTCCGAAGAAGACAGCCGCCGGGCACAGGCGGAGTCCCAGCGGGCGCAGGAGGCCGTCCGCGCCGCCGAAGAGGCCCGCACCGCCGCCGAGCGGGCACGGGCCGAAGGCATGCTTGACGCGGCGGGCAGGCTGGAAGGCATTGCCTCCGCCATCGACACAGCCATGCGCTCTCTGCGGGAGCAGGTCGATCACTCCGAACAGAGCGCCACCCATCAGGCCGGACGCATTACGGCAACGGCACAGGCCATGGAACAAATGAATCATTCCGTTCTGGATGTGGCCCGGAGCGCCGGGCACGCCTCGGAAATGTCCGCCGCCACCAGAGAGCGGGCCGAAAAGGGCGCCACCGTGAGCCAGCGGGCCATTGCGGGCATTCAGAGCGTGCGGGAACAGTCCCTTCGCCTCAAGCAGGAAATGGCGGCCCTGTCCGCCAACGCGCAGGAAATCGGCACGGTCATGGGCGTTATTTCCGACATTGCCGATCAGACAAATCTGCTGGCCCTCAACGCGGCCATCGAGGCCGCCCGCGCGGGCGAGGCCGGGCGCGGCTTTGCCGTGGTGGCCGACGAAGTGCGCAAGCTGGCCGAAAAGACCATGTCCTCCACCGGCGAAGTCGGCAAAACCATCACCGCCATACAGGCCTCCACAGCGGAAAGCGACAGGCAGATGGATCTTGCCGTCGCCTCCGTCGAGGAAGCGGCGCGTCTGGTCGACGAATCAGGAACAGCGCTGACGGAAATAGCGGAGCTGGCGGACAACAGCGCCGCGCAGGTGCTCGCCATTGCCACGACGGCGGAAAAGCAGTCGGCCACCTCCGAAGACATCAACCGTTCGCTGTCCGACATCAACCATGTCTCCGCCGACGTGGTGCGGACCATGCAGACCTCCGCCGGCCTCGTGCAGGAAGTGGGCCTGCAGTCCGACGCCCTGATGCAGCTCATCGGCGAACTGAAAGGAACACGGCACAAGGACGCGTAGGGCCTGATGATACTATTCGTAACTGGTTTGGGGGGGGGGGGGGGGGGGGGGGGGGGGGGGGGGGGGGGGGGGGGGG
>CAMBWG010000298.1 GCA_945871415.1 uncultured Desulfovibrio sp. | reverse complement strand
CTCCTGTACATTTTTTGAACAGGCGCATAGTTTTTACACACGCGTCGCCCGACAAAAAAAGACCGCCGTGCGGCGGTCTTTTTTCAGGCAAAATGCGTTTGAAGCGCTGTGCGTTTCAAACCCTGCGGCCTGCGTTTCGCGGAAAAACGCGTTTTTTCCGCTACCTCGGGCCGGGGGCTGTCCTTTCGCTACATATGATTGAACTGGGAAATACTGCGGCACCCCCGGCGACCCGGGCGTACGAACTCCACGCCGATTTCCTGTCGCATGCGCTCATACACATGCTGATAGGCCGCATGCAGCCGATCACGCAGCTTCTGCAACTCCCAGCCCAGACGGGAAAGAGCATCCGGGCTGATATCATTATCATAATTAAGCCCTTCCAGTTCCTGCATCTTGCAACGGATCTGATAATGCAGGTCCTGTATGCCGGGGCGTTCCTCTTCAAGGATGACACGGGCTTTTTGCTGCTGTTCGGGCGGCAGCCCGGCCAGCCAGCGTTCCGTGCGCGGTCCTTCCAGGGCCATGCGCCCCCTGTGCCCGCCCGCATGCGCCAGAGAAACGGCGGCAAAGCACAAAGCAAGCATGATGGCGATGATTTTATAGGCTCTCATCATGGGCGTATCCAGAATTTTTTCGCTCCCAAAGGAGCGGGAACAGGAAACAGCCCCCGCTGTCGGCAGACGCGACAAGGCTGTTTCAGAATGTTAAAGCAAAAAATATGCCGTCACGTCAACACGATGACAGAAACGCCAAAGCAGGATATGCTGCCCCCATGTCCGTCTTTTCCCGTCTGCGCCGCCGCGTCGGCGCTCCGTCTTCCGCATCGTCGGCAACGCGCCGTCCTCCGGCCGAAATATCCTCCGCCCCCGTCGGGCTGCTGCTCGGAGGCGCGGCCTTTGTCCTGATCTTTATGGTCACGGCTCTTGCCATCTTTTCCATAGAACGCAACGATACGGCCATGGCCCGCCTGCTGGCCGAAAAGGGCAGCTCCCTCATCATGGCCTTTGAAAGCATCCTGCGCACCACCATGCGCAGCGAAGCCGGCGTCCGGCTCCAGGCGCTGCTGGAGGAGATGACCGTCAGCCGCGATATCCAGTTCATCGCCGTCACCATGCCCGACGGCACCATCGTGGCCCACAGCAACCCGGATCGTCTTGGCGAGATTCTCATGCTCGACGGCGAGGAAATCAGCCCGGAACGCCTGCGCGTCATGGCTCCGGGCATGCATGCCCAGTGGGGCATCATGGCTATGGAAGGACGCCGCGCCTTCGTGGTCTACCGGGTCTTCATGCCCAGCCCCAGCCTCGCAGCCTCGGGTCTGCCGGCGCCGACCATCTTCCTCGGACTCGATATATCCCCCTTCGACATCACCCGGCGACAGGATCGCGACTATGTCGTCATGCTGGCCGGCGTCATGCTGCTGGTGGGGCTGGCCATCCTTGTGGCCCTCTACTATGCCCAGCGCGCGCATCAGTCCCGTCTGCGCCAGCGCCGCGCCGAGGGGCAGGTACGCATGCTGGAAGAGGAAGTGCGCCGCAAGGAAAAACTGGCGGCCGTAGGTACTCTGGCCGCGGGTGTGGCCCACGAGATTCGCAACCCCCTCAGCTCCATCAAGGGCTACGCCACCTACTTCGGGCAGCGCTTTGCCGAAGGCAGCGAGGATCGCAAGGCCGCCGAAGTCATGGTCTGCGAGGTGGAGCGTCTCAACCGGGTTATCACCGATCTCATCGGTCTTTCCCGTCCCAGCGACGTACGCCCCCGCGCCGCCGCGCTGGCCGACGTCACCGACCATGTGCTGCGCCTGATCCGGCAGGACGCCGAAAAGCGCAAGGTGCATGTTGCCTGCGATGTTCCCCGCAGCCTGCCGCCCGCGTGGATAGACCCCGACCGTCTCGGGCAGGCTCTGCTCAATATCTGCCTCAACGCGCTGGACGCCATGCCCGACGGCGGAGAACTGCATCTCTCAGCCCGTGTCATTCCCGCCGGATCGGAACAGGCGCCGCCCACCGGCAGCGCCACGCCCTTCTGGCTGGCACTGGCCGTGGAAGACAACGGCAAGGGCATCAGCCCCGAACATCTGCGCCACATTTTTGATCCCTATTTTACCACCAAGGGGCACGGAACCGGTCTGGGGCTTGCCACGGCCCACAAGATCATGGAAGCTCTGGGCGGCGACATTGACGTGGTATCCACCCCGGCCGACGCCAATGCCCCCGGCGTTTCCGGCACCTGCTTTACGCTCTGGCTGCCCTCTCCCCCGAAGAACGCCACTCCCACAACCGAAAGGAATCCCGCGTGAACACCTCCATTCTCGTGGTCGATGACGACGACGCCCACCGCGGTATGCTGCGGATGATGCTGCAATCCTGGGGCTATGCCGTCGATGAAGCCGTCGACGGCGCCGATGCCGTCACCGCCGTTCATGACAAGGCCTATGACGTTGTACTGACGGATGTGCGCATGGCGCGCACCAGCGGCATTGACGCGCTCAAGGGCATTCTTGCCTACAATCCGGCCCTGCCTGTCATTCTGATGACAGCCTATTCCTCTGTGGAAACAGCGGTGGAAGCCCTGCGCCTCGGCGCCTATGATTACCTGATCAAGCCGCTGGACTTTGAAGCCCTGCGCCACACCCTGCAACAGGCCGTCGAGCATTCGCGTCTCAGTGTGGAAAACAGGGAACTACGTCGCCAGCTTTCCGAGGCCGCCGCAGGACCCGCCATCCTCGGCCGCAGCAAGGCCATCGACGACATGCGGGGCTTCATCGCCACCGTGGCCCCCACCGAAGCCACCGTCCTTATCACGGGCGAAAGCGGCACAGGGAAGGAACTCGTGGCACGCGCCATTCACGAGGGCAGTGATCGCGCCCAAAAGCCGCTGGTCGTGGTCAACTGCGCCGCGCTGGCCGAAAACCTGCTTGAATCCGAACTTTTCGGTCACGAGCGCGGCTCGTTCACCGGCGCGGACAAACGCCGGGACGGGCGTTTCGTTCAGGCCGACGGCGGCACGCTCTTTCTGGATGAAATCGGGGAAATGCCCCTTCCTCTTCAGGCAAAGCTCCTGCGCGCTCTGCAACAGGGCGAAGTCCAGCGCGTGGGCTCGGATACACCCATTCACGTCAGCGTGCGCGTCATCGCCGCCACCAACCGCAATTTGCGCGAGGAAGTGGATCAGCGCCGTTTCCGCGAGGACCTCTACTTCCGGCTCAATGTCATCACCATCGAGGTGCCGCCCCTGCGCGCCCGCGCGGAAGACATCCCCCTGCTTGCCGCCCATTTTCTCCAGCGCTACGCCGAGCGCAACCGCAAGACCATCAAGGGCTTTGCCCCGCAGGCCCTTGACGCCATGCTGCGCTATCCGTGGCCCGGCAATGTGCGCGAACTGGAAAACGCCGTGGAACGGGCCGTTATTCTCTGCACCGGCGACCTCGTCACCGGGCGGGAACTTCCGCTGAGCATCGCCTCCGCCGAAGAAGAGCCCCCCGCGCCCCCGGCCCCCGATACGGGCACGGGTTCGCTGGCCGGACTCTCCCTCGACGAGCTGGAACGCCGTGCCATCCTCGACACCCTCCAGCAGACCAGCGACAACAAGAGCGAAGCCGCCCGCCGCCTCGGCATCACCCGCGCCACGCTGCACAACAAGCTCCGCAAGTACGGTCTGGAATAATGGGTGAGTATCGGGGGGGGGGGGGGGGGGGGGGGGGGGGGGGGGGGGGGGGGGGGGGGGGG
>CAMBWG010000297.1 GCA_945871415.1 uncultured Desulfovibrio sp. | reverse complement strand
ACCGCATGCTCTGACCAACTGAGCTACCTTGCCGTGTAGCGCTCATCAGCGACAGGGAGGTATATAGCGAACGTCGCGCCTCTTGGCAAGTATTTTTTTCAGTACACCATAAAAATATAGACCAGCGGCGCAAGAATCAGGCGATAGATGGCAAAGGGAATCAGCGTCATGCGGCTTACCAGCGCGATAAAGACTTTGATGGCCAGCAGTGCCGAGAGGAAGGAACCGATCATGCCGATGGCAAAGAAAGGCGCGTCCGCGGCGCTGAGCAGATGCCAGCTCTTCAGCAGGTCATAACCCGTGGCGGCAACCATGATGGGCACGGCCGCGATAAAGGAGTATTCTGCGGCCAGAGAACGCTTTGCGCCCAGCAGCATGCCGCCCATGATGGTGGAAGCGGAACGGGAAAAGCCGGGCCACAGGGCAAGGCACTGGAAGCAGCCGATGCCAAGAGCCAGTTTGGGCGTCATTTCGTCGAGCGTAACATAACGCGGCGTGTGCGGGCGTTTTTCCACCACAATCATGATGACGGCCCCTACGGCCAGCGCGCACAGCACGGAAAAAGGCGTGAACAGGTGCTTGATGGTGGAATGCAGCAGCAGGCCCAGAACGCAGGCCGGCAGGGAGGTCAGCATGAGCAGGCCGATACCGCGCAGGCCGGAAAAGGCAGCGCCGGGCGTCGGTTTGAGCAGCCCCCAGAAGCGTTTCCAGTACAGGACGACCACGGCCATGATGGCCCCCAGCTGGATGACGACCTGAAATGTGGCCGCCTTATCGCCGGAAAAGCCGAGCAGGTCGCCCGCAAGAATAAGATGCCCGGACGAAGATACGGGCAGAAATTCCGTCAGTCCTTCCACAATGCTGAGAATAACGGCTGTCAACCATGAATCCATAGTTCTGTTCCCTGGGAGTCCTTTGCATCTGCGGCGGCGATTGCCAAAAAAGGGCGCTTCGCCTACCCTTGAACAACATTATAAAGCGTTTTGCCTTTGAAAAAAGACAGAACGCGAGGCGCTCAGCGCCGCCCGGCCCGAAGTGAGCGGAAAAACCTTTTCCGCGAAACGACAGGCCGTATGGTTTGAAACGCACAGCGTTTCAAACTGAAAATGTTCCAAAGGAGAAGCTCATGTCTGAAAGTCTGATATCCAGAAACGAACTTGTCCGACGCGCGGCCGCCTATATTGCGGAAGAACGGGCCGCGCACCCTGAAAAAGCCCTCTCCGCCCTGCTTGATGAGGCGGGCATGCGTTTCAACCTGACGCCGCTGGATGCGGCCGCGCTGGAGCGCATCTTTCAGGATGAACGGAACTGATCGCCGTCGGCGCGGAGTGTGCCGGGGCTGTCGGGAATGAGGTACGAAAAACAGGGGGAAGAAGAGGAAAGCGGCTTTTGCAGACAAGGGCCTTTCCTCTTCTTCCCCGCCGGCGTTCAGAATACAGCACGGGAGAAGGGATACGCGCCGAGGGGCGCACAATCCCCACCTTCGCGTTTCCGATCCGTTTCATCCTCCAGACGGAGCTTTTTACGGCCTGTCGTTTCGCGGAAAAAGCGTTTTTTTTCGCACAGTTCGGGCCGGGCGGCGCTGAGCGCCTCGCGTTTTGCCCATTTAAGGGTGGAACGCTCTAAAAGCGCGCTGGGGAAAGGATGGAGCTTGGGGGGAAGGATTATAAGAACGCCTTTCCTTTGAAAAGGCTGGGCCCTCTCGCCCTGGCAGAGGGGGTTCCCTTCCACCCCAAAAAAGCGAACTCGCTAGGCAATATTGCTGCCGTCGGGCATGACGTCCGCGGGTTGCAGCAGGCAGAGCTTGCCGTCTTTTTCAGCGGTCAGCACCATACCGCAGGAAACGAGCCCCCGGATTTTGCGGGGGGCAAGGTTCAGCACGGCGCAGACCTGCTTTCCGATGAGATCCTGCGGCTTGTAGTATTCGGCAAGGCCGGAAAGGATCTGACGCAGCTGCCCTTCGCCAAAGTCGATTTCAAGACGCAGGATGCGATCCGCGTCAGGGTGCTTTTCGGCATTGCGGACGGTGCCCACCCGCAGATCGACGGCTTTGAAGTGCTCGAAGCTGATTTCCCCGGCGGGAGCGGGGGCCTCGGCCGGAGCTTTCTTTTCCTTTTTAGCCTTCTTTTCCCTGGCGGGCGCAGCCTCGGCAGGTGCGGGCATATCCCGGCGCGGGAAGAGATTGGACGAGGCTGCCAGCGCGGTTCCCGGAGCCAGAAGGGTAAAGTCGTCTGTTTCCGCTTCCAGAGACGGCACCGGTGCGGCGTTGTCGGCCACCTCCTGCCCGAGCTGCCGCAGCAGGGTGACGGAGGCCTGAGGCATGACCGGCCAGACGCAGACGGCAACTTTGCGCATGGCCGTCAGCAGTACCTGCATGACGGTGCCGAGGCGGAGCATGTCGCCCTGCTTGTGCAGAGCCCAGGGGGCCTGCGCGTCAACATACTTATTAAGAGCGCGCACCAGCTCCCAGAGAGATTCCAGCGCCTGCGAAAACTGTACGTTGCCGAAAAGCTGGCGGAAGTTGCCCAGCGCGTTTGCGGCAAGTTCCGCAATGGCCTTGTCGTCCCCGGTGAGCGGCCCGGCTTCGGGAACCTTGCTGTCGCAGTATTTGGCGCACATGGAAAGAACGCGGCTGAACAGATTGCCGAGATCGTTGGCCAGATCGGCATTGGTGCGGCTGATGAAGCCCTCTTCGCTGAAGCTGGCGTCGGAACCGAAGTGCATTTCCCGCAGGAGGAAATAGCGGAAGGCATCCTGCCCGAAACGCTGGCACATATCCACGGGATCTACGACGTTCCCCAGAGATTTTGACATCTTGGTGTCGCGCACAAGCCAGTAGCCGTGCACGTTCAGCCGTTTGTAGAGGGGCATGCCGGCGGCCTTGAGCATGGTCGGCCAGAAGATGCCGTGAGGCTTGAGAATGTCCTTGGCGACAAGGTGCTCGCCCGGCCAGTAGCGGGCATAGTCGCCCTCGGGCCAGCCAAGGGAGCTGATATAGTTGAGCAGCGCGTCAAACCAGACATAGCAGACATAGTCCTTGTCAAACGGCAGCTCGATGCCCCAGGACAGGCGCGACTTGGGACGCGAGATGCAGAGGTCTTCCAGACCGCCCGAATCAATCATACCCAGCAGCTCGTTCCGGTAGCGCTCGGGACGGATGAAGTCGGGATTCTTCTCGATGTGTTCGCGCAGCCAGGGAAGATACTTCGACATTTTGAAGAAGTAGTTCTTCTCGCTGATGAATTCCGGCTTGGTAAGATGCTGCGGGCACAGGCCGTTTTCCAGTTCCTTTTCCGTATAGAAGCGTTCGCAGCCGTAGCAGTAATGGCCGCCGAACTCCCCGAAATAGATATCGCCGGCATCATAGACCTTCTGCAGGAAGCGCTGCACGGCCTTGATATGCTGCTCGTCGGTCGTTCTCACAAAACGATCGTTGGCAATGCCCAGCTGGGGCCAGAGGCTCTGGAAGCGGGCGCTGATGCCGTCCACAAATTCCTTGGGCGTTTTGCCTTCCTTTTCGGCGGCCTGCACGATCTTGTCGCCGTGTTCGTCGGTACCGGTAAGAAAGAGTGTGTCTTCTCCCGAAAGTTTGTGATAGCGGGCCAGAGCGTCCGCGACCACGGTCGTATAGGCATGCCCGAGATGCGGCTTGGCATTGACGTAATAAATTGGTGTTGTGACGAAATAGGAGTTCATCAGGGTTCCTTTCTGTCTGAAAAAGCGCGTTGGGGGAAGGATGAGGGCCTGGGGGGAA
>CAMBWG010000296.1 GCA_945871415.1 uncultured Desulfovibrio sp. | reverse complement strand
GAAAAAGCGCAGTTTTTCCGCTCACTTTGGGCCGGGCGGCGCTATCCGCCGCCTCGCGTTTCACCTTTTTCAAAGGTGAAACGCTCTACAAGCAACAGGCTGTCATCCCTGCGACATTTCCACAGCAGGAAAGGCAGCCTTATTTCTTCCCCGCCGCTCTTTTCCAAAAACGATTCCACGCGTCAGCCGTACCTGCCGCCCCGCACCATTCCACACCATTTCAATTTTAACGCATTTTCAGTTTGAAACGCGTTGCGCTTCAAAGCATACGGCCTGTCGTTTCGCGGAAAAAACAGGCCAGCGGGCAGATGCGGCGTCGTCCCGGGGGACGGCTGCCGGAAGGAAAGCGATGGCACTCCCGTAGCGTGTTATCCTTCAGAATAAAACGCGCTGGGGAAGGGATGGGGGAGTTTGAGGGGGAAGGGGAACCCCTCTCGCGCCAGCAGAGGGGTTCCCCTTCCCCCTCAATAACTTTGCCTCTCGCGTCATCAGCGACGGGACGCGCCTCATTGCCTTTTGAGCGCAAAAGAGGCATCATGAGCCGCGCCGTTTGGGCGTTTCATCTTTTTTGGGAGGCCAATACATGGGAGTCCTCAAGCCTTTGCTGAGCGTCGCCGCCCTTGCGCTGCTGGGTCTGGCGCCGCTGCCGGCCCTTGCCGCCAAGGACGACGCCGGAAACTATGATCCCTACAAACGCTTCAGCCAGGTGCTGGATCTGGTGGAGCGCGAATATGTCAAGGACGTCAAAGAAAGCGATCTCATCAACAACGCCATCAAGGGAATGCTGCAGAATCTGGACCCGCATTCCAGCTTCATGAGCGCCGATGAATACAAGTCCATGCAGGAAACGACGTCCGGCGAATTTTTCGGCATCGGCGTGGAAATCTACATGGAAAACGGTCAGGTGACGGTCGTGTCGCCCATTGCCGATACGCCCGCTGATCGCGCCGGTCTGCAGGCAGGCGACGTCATCCTGTCCATCGACGGCCAGTCCACCCAGGAGCTGACCCTTCAGGATGTAGTGTCGCGTATTCGCGGCCCCAAGGGCAGCGCCGTGGAGCTGACCATTCTGCACACCTCCGCCAAGACACCGCAGACAGTGCGCATTACTCGCGGGGCCATTCCTCTTATCAGCGTCAAGTCCAAGGAGCTGGAAAAGGGCTACTACTGGATACGCATTACCCGCTTCTCGGAACGGACGACCGAAGAACTGCGCGAAGCCGTCAAGGACGCCCGCGGCGATCTGAAGGGTATCGTGCTTGACCTGCGCAACAATCCCGGCGGTCTGCTGGATCAGGCCGTGCAGGTCTCGGACATGTTCCTGAACGACGGCGTTATCGTTTCCATCAAGGGCCGCAACAAGAATTCCGAGCGTTCCTACCGCGCCTCGGCCCAAAAGGACGATATTACCGTGCCGGTGGTGGCGCTGATTAACGCCGGTTCCGCCTCTGCTTCGGAAATCGTCGCTGGCGCCCTGCGCGATCAGAAGCGCGCCCTGATTCTGGGCGAACGCTCCTTCGGCAAGGGCTCGGTACAGAACATCATCCCGCTTCCCGACGGATCCGGCCTCAAGCTGACCGTGGCCCTGTACTATACGCCCAACGGCAGCTCCATTCAGGCCGAAGGTGTGCAGCCGGACATGGAAGTGCCCTTTGCCTCCCGCAGCGATCAGGAGCGTTTCCTTCTGCGTGAGCAGGATCTGAACCGTCATCTTGAAAATAACAAGAAGAAGGGTGACGACAAGAAAGACGCCGCTTCGGAAGTCCGCGAACAGCTGGAACGCGACAATCAGCTGCGCACCGCACTTCAGCTGCTCAAGGGTATCCCCGCTGTGCAGCGTCTCCAGAGCGAGACGACGCATTAGAGCGTTTGCCTTTGAAAAAGGCAATACTCGCGGCGGTACAGCGCCGTCCGGCCCAAAGTGAGCGGGAAAACTGCGTTTTTTTTCCGCAAGACGACAGGTCGTATGGTTTGAAAAGCAATGCGTTTCAAACTGAAAAGGCCCTGGAGCGCGACGCACGACCATTCCATCAAGATTAAAAAGGGAAGAATAAGCCCGGGATTTTCAGGGGGAAGGCGGTTTCTGCCGCCTTTCCCCCGTAAAAATATCCTGAGGCTGATCCCGGGCGCTTTTTCGTGGATCCAACGCCGGCGTACCGGACGCCTTTTGTCGGCAGGAACGCTTTCTGAAAAAGCCTGACGCCCCCTCACAGGCGCATTCTGCCGCCCCGTACGCAAACCTGCCGGGGCAGCATTCCCTTTCCGTCGCTACTGGAGTAGAGAGTCTGCCCCGCTTCCGGGCCCCCTGTCCCCTGCTCCGCATACCTCCCGGATGCTGTAATCCTCCCGGCACAACCTCATATGAAAGACGACGATTCTCCGCTTTCTCTCCCGGACACCGCAGGAACGCCCCCGGAATCGCCCGACGATGGCCGCCGATTCCTGCCATCTTCTCTGCGTCTGCTTCTGGGCGGCATGATCTGGATGAGCGCGGCTCTGGCCTTCTGCCTTCCGCTTGTGCCGCGGGAGCTGCCCGGCTTTCTCGCCGGTGAAGAAGGTTTCGAGCTTCCTACCCGAAGCCTCGGGCCGACGCTGTCCACTCCGCTGGAAAAAAGCTCTTCGCAGGACATGACGCATGTCTATACGGATGCTGAGCGTCATTTTCTGCAAAACGAACATGCCGCTCTGAATTTTCTCTATCCCCAGCTGCGCGCCGGCGCCGCGGCGGGTATGCCCTCGGCCAGTTTCTCCTGCGTGCGTCGGGAAGACGCCGTGACCCGCCTGCCGCGCTATATCTGCACAGGCAGGGGACAGGGCGCCCCTCTGCGTCTTGCCGTTGCTCTGCGCCAGCGTCTGGGCCGGGAAGGCCGCCATGCGCTTGCTCCGAACGGCAGCCCGCTTTTCCCGCAGAACCTGCTGCCCTATCTGCGCTGGCGCGATGACGGTGCGCTGGAAGTACGCAGCGGCGACGCCGTCATGCTTGAAATGCACTTCCCCGGACGGGAACGGGAACTGGCGGATCTGGCCCGCCCGCATCCGCAACCGGCGCTGATTATCGTCATTGACGATATGGGGCAGAAGCTGGAAGCCGCCGAACAACTGGCGGCGCTGCCCTATCCCGTAACCTTTGCCGTCTGGCCGCATGCGCCGCACAGAAAGGAAACAGTACGACTGGCGGAGGAAATGGGTCTGGATGTTCTTGCACATATCCCCATGGAGGCCCTGCCCGCCAGGGGCAAGACGCCCAATCCCGGCCCGCGGGCCCTGCGGACGGATATGGACGTGGATCGTCTGCGTCACACGCTCGAACAGTCCCTGCGTATCCTGCCCACAGCCGTAGGCTTCAACAACCATATGGGCTCGGCTCTGACCGCCAGTGACGACGCCTGCCGTGTCATTGCCCGTAGTATGGCCGGACAGGGGTACTTCATTCTTGACAGCATGACGAACCCTCAATCCCGCCTCTTTACCCGCTGCCGTCAGATGGGTATCGTCAGCGCCGCCCGCTCGGTATTTCTGGACAATACCCGTCGCGTGCCTACAATTCTGGCCAATCTGGCCCTGGCCGCAAGCAGAGCGCGGCAATACGGCGCGGCCATTGCCATTGGGCATCCCTACCCGGAAACCATCGCGGCCCTGCAACGCTGGGAAAATCTGGAAGGCGTGGCCGTCATCTCGCTGCGTCGCCATATCTGGCATTTGTCCGGCGCGGGCCTGCCGGATGCGGGCGCTTATGAGGCGCTGCTGTGCGGCCTGAT
>CAMBWG010000295.1 GCA_945871415.1 uncultured Desulfovibrio sp. | reverse complement strand
TCGGCTTCGGGATGGCCCACGTAGTCGAACAGGCGATGCTTGCGGCCGGTGATGGAAGCAACCTTCTTCATGTTTTCCAGCACGATGGCCGAAATGGCGTCATAGTAGAGGTTGCTCGCTTCGCGGTTCTGGAAGTAGATGTCGGGGTTCTGGGCGGTGCCGCGGATATGCGGATGCTCGGGGTTCATGGCCATGGAGCGGAACTCGGCCACCTTTTCCCAGTTCACCAGACCGCGGATGTCTTCGTAGTCGATGACTTCGATCTTCTGCACTTCGTGGGAGGTGCGGAAACCGTCGAAGAAGTGGCAGAAGGGCACGCTGGAATCAATGGCGGAGAGGTGCGCCACCAGGGCCATGTCCATGGCTTCCTGAACGGAGCTGGCGCAGAGGAAGGCGAAGCCGGTCTGACGGCAGGCCATAACGTCCTGATGGTCGCCGAAGATGGACAGGGCATGCGACGCCAGAGCACGGGCGGACACATGGAACACGCCGGGGAGCAGTTCGCCGGCGATTTTGTACATGTTCGGGATCATCAGCAGCAGGCCCTGAGAGGCCGTGAAGGTGCTGGTCAGCGCGCCGCCGGACAGCATGCCGTGCACGGCGCCGGCCGCGCCGGCTTCCGACTGCATTTCACGCACGTTGACGGTCTGGCCCATCAGGTTCTTCACGCCCTTGGCGGCCATTTCGTCCATCACTTCGCCCATGACGGACGAAGGGGTGATGGGGTAAATGGCGGCGGTATCGGACAGGGCGTAGGCAATATGCGCGGCGGCGTTATTGCCGTCCATGGTTTTCATTTTCGCCATTGGATCCTCCTTGCGCGTCAAGCGCGCCTGTTTTTCTGCAAAAGTTCATGTCGCAAAGCCGCGGAGCCGGGCTCCGTGGTACCTGCGGGCGGCATGAACGTTGCGGGGAAGGCGAATCCGGCGGCGGAACGCGACCCGCGCGGCGGCCTGTTACGCCCTTCCCTGCGGCGATAGGGGGCTCTTAGCATAAAACTGGTTGTTTGAACAGTCAGAAGATGGCCGTTCTGCCGAAAAAATTTTTCCGCCCGCTGATCGGCCCCTACCAAGAAGTGCCGAAAATGGCAATAACTTTGCGCGGGCAACGACGGGTATTTTCCTGCTGAAACAACCCTAACCATTTTTTTCACATGAAAGATCAGCCGCAAAAAATTTTCCGTCCCCCACCCCGGAGCATTTCCAGATTGAAAGGCTCCGCACTCCAAGCCATGCGACCTGCCGTTTCGCGGAAAAAAAGCTGTTTTTCCGTTTGCTTCGGGCCGGGCTGTGCCGTGCAGCGCCTCGCGCTCCGCCTTTTTCAAAGGCAAAACGCCCTGAAAACAAAACGCCGGAGCGTTCTCACGCTCCGGCGCTGTTGTCTGTCAAAAAAGAGGCTTACGGCTTCATGCCCATCTTGAGCACGGCCTGCATGCCGCCCTGGGAATTCACCACGTCGGTGATACCGTGGCGGGCAAGGGTCAGCACAACGTCATAGGCGCGCAGACCCGTATTGCAGATGACGGCCACCTTGCGATCCCGCGGCACGTCGCCGATGCGGGCTTCCACATCTTCCAGCGGAATGGAGTGCCATTCGGGATGCTCGGCCTGCACCGCTTCCCCGGCCTTGGCGGGGCGGGCGTCGATGAAGAAGATGTGATTGTCGTCGCGCTTCTGCCACAGATCCATGAATTCTTCGGCGGTCACCGGGGTGAAGCGGCCTTCCAGCACGTTTTCAGCCACGTTGCCCACCACGTTGATCACGTCCATGGCCGCGGCAAAGGGCGGCGCATAGGCGGCTTCCAGCGTGCAGATATCGGCCACGGTCGGCTTGCCGTGCTGCAGCAGGGCGGCCACCATATCCGTGCGCGCCTTGACGGAATCGCCGTTTTCGCACGCGCCCTGAATGCCCAGCACACGGCGGCTGGGCTTGTCCACGACCAGCTCCAGCGACATCATTTTCTTGTCGGGATAGAAATGCGCCTTGTCCAGCTGTTCCACGCTGACGGCGATGGCGTCAAAGCCTTCCTTGCGCGCCCGCTCCACGGTCAGGCCCGCGCCGCAGAACGACATATCAAAGAGTTTGACGGCCCAGCTGCCCACAAAGCCGGGGAAGGTCTCGTTGCCTCCGGCCAGATTGGTGCCGATGATGCGGCCCTGCCGGTTGGCCATGCTGCCCAGCGGCAGATAGCCGGGCTTGCCGGTGATCAGGTTGGTGATGGCCACGCAGTCCCCGCCCGCGTAAATGTCGGGGTCCGTGGTGCGCATATGCTCGTCCACCATGATGGCCCCGAAGGGAGCCACGTCCAGCCCGGCGTCCCTGGCAAGCTGGCCGTTGGGAATGAAACCGGCGGCGAAGATGACGAGCTGCGCCGGAATTTCCCGCTTGTCCGTCACAACTTTGGCAACGGCGCCGTCCTGCCCTTCCAGACGCTCCACCTTTTCGGAGGTGAATACCTCGACCCCGTGAGCGCGGCAGTCCCTGGCGGCCATCTGCGCCAGACCGTGCGACAGCACGCCGGGCAGAATCTGATCCATCATTTCCACCACGCGCACCTTGACGCCCCACATGTCGGCCAGCGCCACGGCGGCTTCCAGACCAATGAAGCCCCCGCCCACGATGACGGCATCCGTCACCTTGCCGGCCTGGCAGGCGGAGCGGATGGCGTCCGCGGCTTCCAGACGGGTCAGGGAAAGCACGTTGGCCAGATCATGGCCGGGCACGGGAGGCATGCGCGGCGTGGCGCCGGTCGCCAGCACCAGCTTGTCATACGGCAGTTTTTCTTCCTTGCCGGTGGTCAGGTCCTTGACGAGCAGGGTCTTGCCGGCCCGGTCAATGGCCAGAGCACGCGTGCGGGTGCGCACGGTGAAGCCCTTCATCTTGCGGAAAAATTCGGGATCGCGCACCGTGTGGTAAGGCGTGGAGCGCAGGTCGTCGATATTGTTGATCTCGCCGGATACGAAATACGGAATGCCGCAGCCGCCGTAAGAAATGAATTCATTTTCATCCACAAGCGTGATCTCGGCGTCCGGCATGAGCCGCTTGCAGCGGCAGGCAGCCTTGGGACCAAGCGCGACACCACCGACAACCAGAATCTTTTTCGACATACGATTGCTCCTTGAATGTTGCTGCGGAGGAAGGGCGGAAATCGAGCGCCGCTTCATGAGCATTTTCAGTTTGAAACGCTTCGCGTTTCAAACATACGGCCTGTCGTTTCGCGGAAAAAGCGCTGTTTTTCCGCTCAGTTCGGGCCGGACGGCGCGGTGCCGCCGCCTCGCGTTTCACCTTTTTTTCAAGGGAAAAACGCTGATGGGACGCGTCCCGGAGGCCGCGCCCTCCCGAATACTTTTCTTTCTCATACGCCCATAAAAGGGGCTACGGCAACTGTATTGCGAAAAAGAATTTTTGCGCGAACAAAAACGAGGAGCGCCCTCGGGGGGCGCTCCTCGTTTTTACTGAAAAAGCTCTCAAATCATACGGCCTGTCGTTTCACGGAAAAAACGCGGCTTTTCCGCTCACTTCGGGCCGGGCGGCGCGGTACTGTAGCCGTGTATACTGCCTCTCTCAAAGGTAAAATGCTCCAGGGCCTGTTAGCACTAATTTCCTATTTATTTCAAACAAATAGGAAATACGATCTGCACATGACATTTAAGAGTTTTTGCCTCATGGCCTGTATCCCCTCTGAAAAAAGCGCGTTGGGGGAAGGATGGGGGCCTGGGGGGAAGGAAACACCCTTGTGCGCCAGTCAAGGGGGTTTCCTTCCCCCCA
>CAMBWG010000294.1 GCA_945871415.1 uncultured Desulfovibrio sp. | reverse complement strand
TGGGGGCAGGAATGGACGACACTTTGCAGATCATAGCGCGGCACGCGGAAGAAGGCGTTCGTCTGCGCGCCGCGTTTTTCGAAGCCAATGCGGCAAAAGTGGCCGAAGCCGCCCGAAGCGTCGCTGTGGCCATGGCCAGGGGCAACAAGCTGTTGCTGGCGGGCAACGGCGGCAGCGCGGCGGACGCACAGCACTGGGCGGGCGAATTCGTCAACCGTTTTTTGATCGAGCGGCCTCCGCTGCCGGCCGTGGCCCTGAGCACGGATACCTCGGTCCTGACCGCGATCGGCAACGACTTCGGCTACGAACAGATTTTCGCAAAGCAGATCAAAGCCCTGGGACAACCCGGCGACGTGTTTCTCGGCATTTCCACTTCGGGCAACAGCCCCAATATTTTGGAGGCTCTGCGCATTGCCCGCTCCCGGAAAATGCTTACTATCGGACTCACGGGGGAGGGCGGCGGCCGGATGACGGCGTTGTGCGACATCCTGCTGGCCGTGCCGCATCCGTCCACGCCTCTGGTTCAGGAGCTGCACGCCGCCGTGGGGCATCTGTTGTGCCAGTTGATCGATTATTACCTTTTTGAAAACGTCATGCTCATCAAGCCGCTGCTGGATGAGTGATTTTGTGAGCGCCGCCGGATTCTCCGGGAATGGACATCTTAAGAGCGGCGGCCACGGAGGATGCTTTCATGCGTATGTTTGAATTTCGCTGCGCCCGCTGCGGGCGCGAGTTTGAAGAACTTGTCGGCGAGAACGAAGTCCCGTCCTGCCCCCATTGCGGATCCGGGGATACGGAACGGCTGCTTTCCGCCTGCCGCTGCCGGCGGGCGAGCGGCAGCGGCGATGCCAGGTATGCAGCTCCGGCATCTGGCGGGGGCGGTTGTGCGGGGTGTTCGGGCGGGCATTGCGCCTCCTGCCACTAGGAATCCTTGAATGCCCTCAGGCCTGTCCGACCTTTCCGCGATCGGAACATCTTCCGATCCCGTTTTTTCACCGGAGTCCCCATGACCGAGCTGAAGATCGCCACCAGGGGAAGCCGCCTGGCTCTCTGGCAGGCGCAGTATGTCAAAGAACGGCTTCAGGCCGCCCACCCCGGCGTGGCGGTGAGTTTTCATGTGGTGAAAACCAAAGGGGATGTCATCCTGGATGTTCCCCTGTCCAAGGTCGGGGGCAAGGGCCTGTTCGTCAAGGAAATCGAGGAGGCTCTCCTGACCGGCGCCGCGGACATGGCCGTGCACAGCATGAAGGACGTGCCCATGCGGCTTCCCGACGGGCTGACGCTGGGCATTGTGCCGGAACGGGAAGATCCTGCGGATCTCTTCCTCTCCGCCAGCTACGAAAATCTGGAAGCGTTGCCGCAAGGGGCCGTGGTGGGCACCAGCAGTCTGCGCCGCCAGGCCCAGGTGTTGGCTCTGATGCCGGATCTGCGCGTGGAGACTCTGCGCGGCAATGTGGACACCCGTCTGCGCAAGCTCATGGAAGGCCGGTACGACGCCATTGTGCTGGCCGCCGCGGGCATGGAGCGTCTGGGCCTGACCGCGCCGTTCTCTTCCCGTCTTGAGCCGCCGCTGTTTCTGCCCGCTGTGGGCCAGGGGGCCCTGGGCATCGAATTTGGCGCGGACAGGGCCGATCTGCGGGAGCTGCTGGGCTTTATGGAACACAGGCCCACCCGGGTCCGTGTGGAAGCGGAGCGCGGCCTGCTGGCCGGGCTTGAAGGCGGCTGCCAGGTGCCCATTGCCGGTCATGCGGTCATGCTGGATGCGGCGACTTTCCGTCTGGAAGGGCTGGTGGCTTCGGTGGACGGCCGCAGACTGGTGCGGCGCGAGGTGGTCGGCGTCGCCTCCGAGGCGTCCGCCGTGGGCCATGCTCTGGCAGAGACCCTGCTCGCTGCGGGCGGCCGCGAAATTCTGGCCGAAGTGTATTCTGCGTAAGTCCCCCGGGCCTGTCCCGGATTCTTCGGTGCCAACTTTTTTTACGATCAGGATCATAATGAGCAAATACGCCACACTGCCCGCGCGCCGTCTGTGCGCCAGCCTGCCCGCGGATCGGATACCCTGGGAACACAGCGATCGCATCCCGCGCAACGGCACCCGCAAAAGCCCCCCCCAACCGCGCGCCCTCAAGGCGCTGGAATTGGCGCTGAACATCACGGCCTCCGGTTACAACATTTACCTGTCCGGTTCGGCCAACCTCGGCCGCACCTATATGCTGCGGGAGTTTCTGGCCCCCCGCGCGCGCAAGGCGCCCACGCCCCCGGATCTTCTGTACGTCAATAACTTCGAGGAGCCGGACCGGCCGCGGCTGCTGGCCGTGCCCGCCGGACAGGGCAAAAAACTCCGGACCGCTCTGAGCGGAGCGCTGTCCGACATCCGCAAGGATCTTCCCTCGCGTCTGGAGCACAGCTCTTACATGCGCCGCCGGGCGGCAATTCAGGACAAGTTCCAGAATGAGCGCAGTCGTCTGCTCAAGGACATGGACAAGATCGCCGGAGGGCAGGGCTTCAACCTGGACGTGGACGAGCAGGGCGGACTGACGCTGTACCCACTGGTGGAGGGCAAACGCCTCAGCGAAGACGATTTCGATCGCCTGGACGCAAGGTTGCGCCAGAGCCTCAAACGCAAGGGCGACATGCTCCTGCGAACCATGTCCGGGCTGGTGCGCAAGCTGACCAACGCCGAAAAGGAGTTCCGATCCGACGAACGCGGCCTGGACCGGGAAGTTGTGGGCGCGGTGCTGGACGCCGTGCTCTCGCCCGTGGAGGAGCGCTTTGTGCGCGCCTGCCCGGGCAACCAACCGCTGCGGGATTTTTTTGCGGCGTTGCGCGCGGACATTCTGGAAGTTCCCGATGCGTTCCTGCCCCGGGAACCGCATGCGCCGGGCACGCCTCTGCTGCCGCCGGACGGTCCCATTCCCCCCGACGATCCGTACCGTTATGAAGTCAATCTGTTTGTGGACAACAGCCGGGCCAAAGGCGCGCCGATCATCGTGGAAGACCACCCCACGACCGCCAATCTGCTGGGCTGCATCGAGCGCGAATCGGAAATGGGCGCTCTGGTCACGGACTTCACCTTGGTCAAGGCCGGTTCCATCCACAAAGCCAACGGCGGCTTTCTGGTGCTGCATGTGGATGACATCCTGCTGCACCCCAACGCCTGGGAGGGCCTGATGCGCGCCCTGCGGGCCGGGCTGGCCAGGCTGGAAGAGACCGCCGACGCCCCGGAAGGCGCGGTGCGCACCAAGGGCATCGAACCCGAGCCTCTGCCCCTGGATCTGAAAGTGGTTCTGGTGGGCGACGAAGAGATGTACGAGACGCTGCTCACGCACGATCCGCGCTTCTTCAAACTCTTCAAGATCAAAGCCCATCTCAACGAGGCGACGGAACGCAACGCCGAAGGCATCCGGGCCTGGCTGGGGCGCCTGGCCCCGATCATCGACGAGGCGGGACTGCTGACGTTCAGCCGGGAAGCTTTGGCCGGCCTGGTGGATTTCGGTTCCCGGCTGATCGAGGACCAGAAGAAGCTTTCCCTGCAGTTTCCCGTGGTCCGGGACGTGATGATCGAGGCTTCGGCCCTGGCCTGTACGGCCGGAAGCGCCCAGGTCGAGCGTTCCCACCTGGACGAGGCCCTGGAAGCCAGGCTCTACCGCGCCAACTTGGTGGAAGAGCTGTATATGGAGGAATATGACCGGGATCTGATCAAGGTCAACGCCACGGGAACGGCGGTGGGCTTGGTCAACGGGCTTTCCGTGACCTGGTATGGCGACTTCGAG
>CAMBWG010000293.1 GCA_945871415.1 uncultured Desulfovibrio sp. | reverse complement strand
AGGTCCTTCCGTCGCAGGGTCATGCCGCGCCCCCGTCAGGCAGGCCGGGGGACGGCAGCTCGCCCTCGCCGGAAAAATCGTTCTCGGGCACGTCATCCGGGTCCAGGCCCGCATATCTGCCGCCGTCCTCTCCGGCCAGGGCGGAGCGGATTTCTTCCGGCCCCAGCGCGCCGATATTGAAGTATACCGAGGCGGTATCCGCCTCTATTTTCGCAATCTCGGCACGCTCGCGCCGCGTCATCGTCCAGAGGGAAGGCCACTCCCAGCTTATGCCCGGAGCCTCGTGCCCCAGTACGGACAAGCACAGCACGCGGGACAGCGTGTCGAAGTTGTGCCCGAAAATCTTCGCGCGCTGGCTTTCCACATGGTCATAAAAACTGCGGATATCCGACTCGCCTGTCGCGTTGAATCCGCCGGGGCTGATGCCCAGAAACTTCACGACGGGAATACGCCACACGCACGACAGCAGCTCCAGCGCCTGCCGGACAATCTCCGTCACCCCGGAAAGGGGCGTATTGAGCTGCACTATGTCTTCGTCCTCGTTGCTGATGGCATAAATCCCGTCATTGTCCCGGTGGTCCGCAAGATGCTGAAGGCGGGCGCGGATGCCGGAATCGTCGGAGCCATAGAGCAGCGCATCTACATCCGTCTTGAGGACCGTCAGCGAAAACTTCCGCAGCAGCCGTGCGGCGCTCTCGCGCGTCCCCGTAAAATGCCGGAGATAGTCAAGCGCCACCTGCACCTGTGGCACGCCGAAAAAGTTGTAGCTGGGGCGCAGCAGGATGGGAGGCTCGGACGGCACGAAGCGCAGAAAGTGACTGGCATGCACGGGCCCCACCCCCGTGACGTACCAGAGCTGCGGGCGGAAATACCACGTGTCGAGAGGGTCCACGGCTTCATAAACCAGCGGCGCGCAGTTGTAGGGCTCAACCGGTACCAGCCTGCGCAGACTGCCCGAGGGAATGAATCCCGGATTCAGGCTGATGGGCTTTGCCAGATCCTCGCGGCTTTTGCCCAGGTCCATCCAGATCATGCCGCCGCCAAAATACCCGCAATACTCCGCCATCCGCTGAAACATGCCGCGCACGTCCAGGGCATCCGCCGCATCATTCAGTCTGGCCGCATCATCGGCCCCGTCGGCCTCGGCGCTAAGATACTGGGGCCATGTACGCACCATCTCGTCGGCCAGCGTGCAGACGCCGGCCTGCATCAGACCGTCCTGCGCGAGCAGGGAGCAGGACGGATACCCGATGAACGTCTGTGCCGCGGCGTCAACGTCCCCCGCCATCTCGCAGTAGCGGGATATGCTGGCCGGTGCGGCGTCCATGACCAGCTTGTGCTTGCGTGCCGCCTTGCCATAGCCGCTGTCGGCATGCGCCAGCGTCCGCGCCGGGGCCAGCAGTTCCGCAAGGGGCACACGCCGGGGCGCAAGGGCATCCGCAACGGCCAGCTGACGGCGCGCGCGGCGTTCCTTTTTTTGCTTTCCCTTTTTCATCGGCGGTCCTTCCTTGCCCTGCCCCGGATAATCGGCTCAATGGCGTAACGCAGGGCGTCCATGCAGTGATTGTGCTTATCAAGAATGGCCGGAAGCACGTCCCCCGTGCTCCTGTCCGTCTTGTACGAGTAAAGTCGCAGCTCATCGGCCACATGGGTGCAACGGGGATGCACCACAAGGCGCTCAAAGCCGGAGCGCAAAAACGTGACACCTTCCTCAATGCTGCCCGGCCACTTGCGGCACGGCTTGATGATAAAGCCCATCCTGCGCATGAAGCGGATCAGCTCCGGTCTGCTGCTGTCCGCCCTCACCGGCCAGCATTGCGCGTCCGGCACCAGTCGGAACAGGGCCGGAAGCCGCTCGATTTCACAGCCCTGAGCCCATGCTTCATGGTCAATATACAAACAGCCGTCTCGCTCGAAGGCCCGCACAAGCGTCGTCGGGTCTTCGGCAAAGCCCCAGTCGGCTCCGTAGTAGAAACGGACGCCCCGTTTCGGACTCTCAAACTCCGCAACAACATAGCGGCCGGCAAATATCTGCGCTTTTGCATGCGCCACGGGCTCGCCTTCCCAGACATTGGCGTAGTCCTCGGCGTCCATGACGCGCTCTGCATGGCGGCGTTCCTCGTCCAGCGTGGCCGGAAAAAACGGATTGTCCCGCCAGCTGGTCTTGACAACAACCGCGCTTCCCGGCGGATTGATGACGAAGCGCTGCCAGGTCTCGCTGTCCACCGTGCCGGGGTTGAACGTGATCCAGATCTCGCTGCCTTCCTTGCGGATGGTGGGTATCAGCAGGTCCCAGCTCTCCCGGTTGACGTGCTGGGCTTCTTCCACCCAGCACACGTCCACGCCTTCAAGGCTCTTGATTTCCGCGGCGTTGAGCTTCAGCCCCTTGAAAAGGAACTCCGAACCGGTACGCGCCACAATTCCGGTCTGGGTAACGGTAAAAAATGCCTCAAGTCCGCGCGTCTCTATCCGGTCTTTCAACAGCCGATGCACGCTGTCCGCGATGCTGGTCTGGAACTGTCGCGCACACAGAACCCGGATACGTTTTTGCAGTGCCAGCGTCAGCAGAGCATCGGCAAAAGCCCAGCTTTTGCCCGCGCCGCGCCCGCTGTACGCCACCTTGTAGCGGGCCGGAGAAAACAGAAACTGATAGACGGCGGGCAGTTCGAGAGTATGAGCCGCGCGCCTGCGTTCCGTTCCCTGCTGCCGTTCCCGGCATTCATCCGCCGCGGGCCTCGTCGTTTCGGCGGCGATTCTGGCGCGGCTGCGTCTGGCTGCGCTGGGCATGACTAGGCGTCCTTTTCTTTGCCCACGAAGTTGACCGTAAACACGTTGTCCGTCTGCGTGGTTTCAAAGACCATCTGCTTCTTCCCCGCGTAATCGTCGGCTTTGATGGTCGTTTCCGCATCATCTCTGCGGGCCCGGGAAAGCAGCATCTGCGCCGTGGCCGCCTTGCGGATTAAATCAACGGCCTTTGTCGGATCTTCGGTGGCCATTGCCCGCAAGCTGGACATACATTGAAAAAGCGCCGCTTCCATGAGCTCCGTATTCAGCCGGGCCATGCGGCTTTCCGGCTGCTTGCTGAGCTCGGAAACCACCGTGCGGGAAAACTCCCGCACTTCGGCCAGATCGCGCACATCCTCGGCCCATTGCTTGCGGTAGCGCCCCACGCTGCTGCGGCTGACATCAGAGCCGACTGCCCGCAGCGCGGACGTGACCTCGTCAATGGTTCGGCCTTCTTCCAGCAGGCGATTGACCATATCCAGCACCTGCCTCGGGAGGCGACGGACGCGATTGCCTGCCATTACAGCGCCTCCGGATCAGGAGTATCGCCGGGCATGGGCCGCCGGACTCCGGGCGTCACGGCCCGGCCAAGCGCCACGTCCAGACCTCTGGGCGTGAGCGTGGCCACGGTACAGCCCTCGCCGCCGGGCTTGAGGCAATCGCAGACAACAAGTCCCTGCTCCTCCAGCCAGGCAAGATCCCCCAGAAGCAGATCGCGACTTATGCCGTGCCCCAGGCTGCCAAGAACCTCCTGCAAGACAAGGTGGCTCGCTCGGCGCTCAGGCATACAGCCCAGACTGCGCAGCAGGCAGATACGGCGATCCGCGCGTAAAAAGCGATCAAACGTCATGCGCGATGCTCCAGAAGGAAGCCATTGAGCAGTTCCACCTGTCGCGACATGTGCTGCTGCAAATTCGCCAAGCCTTCGAGCTGGGCCGAGAGCGCACGGATGTCCCCGCGCAGCCCTTCCATCTGTTCGTTGGTGGGGAGCTTGTC
>CAMBWG010000292.1 GCA_945871415.1 uncultured Desulfovibrio sp. | reverse complement strand
CAACACCTGGGCCGCGCTGGTGCGGCGCGACTGGGCCGACGCGGCCCGGCGTCTCTGCACCGGGCATTTCTGGACGGGCTATCGGCAGCGCCGCGCCCTGGAGGGCGAACTGCTGCGGGAGCTGTGCTGATGGCCGTGCCGTTTCTGCCCGCGCTGGTGGCGGCGGTGTCCGGTCTGCTGTTCCGGCGCGCGGGCGCGTCCGGTCATACGGGCGGGCATGACGGCGGGGAGGAGGGCGACCGTCCCCGCAAGGCGCGTTCGCTGCCCGCGCTGCTGGCGGCCCTGCTGGCCTTTCTGGCGCTCTATCATTTTCTTGTGTGGCCCGTACTCAACCATCATTTTCCCGAATACGACTTTCCCCCGCTGGATCTCGCGGCCCTGAGCGCGGCTCTTGCCGCCGTGGGGAACATGTAGGGGGATTTGCGAAAGGGGAACAGCCCGCCACAGGTGACAGCGTGCGCGCGGCGTTCTCCTTTCGCTCTTTGGAGCATTTTCAGTTTGAAATGCTTCGCATTTCAAATCATACGGCCTGTCGTTTCGCGGAAAAAAACGCGGTTTTTCCGCTCACCTCGGGCCGGGCGGCGCAGTGCCGCCGCCTCGCGTTTCATCTTTTTTCAAAGTTGAAACGCTCTGGAGCAGATTATGGAAGAGCGTTTGTACGAAGTGGGACACAGGGTCGGGGAGCTGGCCGCGCGGGTGGAGGCTCTGCGGGAGGAGGGCCGCGCCGCCCGACGCGCCGTGGAATCCCTGACGGACGAGGTGCGCCGCCTGCTGGAACGGCAGGATCAGCGGCTGGATGCGCTGGAGGCCCGTCTGGCAGCGCAGGAGGCCGAGGGACGCGGCATGCGCCGGGCGTTCGGCTGGAGCGCGTCGGCCCTCGGCATGGCCGGGGCGGCCGCGGGCTGGCTGCTGAGCCGGGGCGGCGACTGGATTGCGGCCCTGTTCGGCCCCGGCGGCACGGGAGGCGGCCGGTGAGCGGAGAGGCACGAAGCCCGCGCTCGCGCAGGCTTTCCGGCATGGAAAAGGAACGGGCGGAAGTGCTCGCCCGGCATAAGGACGAATGGCTGCGGCATCGGGTGCTGATCGATGAGGTCATGGCGGGCGGGGATTACGAACAGGCGCGGCTGGTGAAGACCATCGCCGAAACCCTGAAAATCCGGCAGGACGGCGAGCGCCGCACCTGGGGCCTTGCCGACAGGCCCGAGCCGGAGCGCAGCGAAGGCATGGAAATCCGATGGAAGGCGTAGAAATTCCCTACACGCCCCGTTACCCGGAGGTGCACGAGACGCTGGAGCGCACGCGTTTTGTGGTGCTGGTGGCGCATCGCCGTTTCGGCAAGACGGTGCTTGCCATCAATCACCTGCTGAAAATGGCGCTGCTCTGTCGGCGTGAGCGGGGTTCCTTTGCCTATGTGGGGCCGTTTCGCAATCAGGCCAAGGCCGTGGCCTGGGATTATCTCAAGGCCTATTCGGCCCCGCTGCCCGGCATACAGGTCAACGAAAGCGAATTGTCCGTCCTCCTCCCCAGCGGGGCGCGGGTGCGTATTTTCGGCGCGGACAATCCCGACGCCCTGCGCGGCCTCTATTTTGACGGTATCGTGCTGGACGAGGTCGCGGACATGAAGCCCGATGTCTGGGAAAGCATCATCCAGCCCGCGCTGGCCGACCGGGGCGGCTGGGCGCTGTTCATCGGCACGCCCAAGGGCATCAATCTCTTTTCGCAGCTCTATTTCCGGGCCGTGGATCTTCAGGCCGCCGCCGATCCCGACTGGGCCGCTCTGTCCTTTCCCGTCACCGCCACCAAGGCCCTGCCGCCCGCCGAGGTGGATCGTCTGCGCCGGGAGCAGTCCGACAACATCTTTCGGCAGGAATTTCTCTGCGACTTTTCCGCCAGCACCGACAACGTGCTCATCACTCTTGATGAAGTGGACGCCGCCATGCGCCGCCCCGCCGTCCCCGAAACCGCCGCCGCGTGGCCGCTGGTCATCGGCGTGGACGTGGCCCGTTTCGGCGACGACGCCACTGTCTTTTTCCGGCGGCGCGGGCATATCGCCTTCATGCCCGACGTGTTGCGCAAGCTCTCCAATGTGGATGTGGCCCACCGGCTTATGGCCTGCATCGACGAGCATCGCCCCGCTTTTGTCTGCATCGATCAGGGGCAGGGTACCGGCGTCATCGATCTGGTCCGCGATCTCATCCGCACCCCGGAAACCTCCATTGTCGAGGTCCCCTTCGGTTCCCGCGCCCTGAAGCCCGAGCGTTTTTTCAATCGTCGCGCCGAAATGTGGGTCGCCATCCGCGACTGGCTGCGCGCCGGAGGCCGGTTGCCTCCCGGCGACGCCCTGCGCGCCGATCTCACCGCGCCCATCTACGATTACGACGCCTCGGGGCGTCTGCGTCTCGAAGCCAAGGACCTTATCAAAGAACGTCTGCGGCGCTCCACCGACCTTGCCGACGCCCTCGCCCTTACCTTCGCCGTGCCCGTTCACCCCGAATCCCCCCGCCGCCCGCGTCGCAGTTCCCCGCCCCGTCCCGGCCGCTACAACCCCTTTGCCGGGGATGCGTGGGCGTAGGGGGAGAGTGGGGCGGGGGTGCGGGAGATGCTGGGGGGAGAGGGGAACCCTCTGCTGGCGCGAGAGGGTTCCCCTCTCCCCCCTAGCCCCCCTCTCCCGTCCCAGCGCGCTTTTTTCAGGAGGATGGGGCGGCTCGGGAACGCCGAAGTTTTCCATTTGGCGACCGTCCCCCGGAGCGGGGAAAAGGCGGAAAGTTTTGAGGGGGTTTCGGGGGAAGGAGAGGGGGAGGCATTTCTTCTCGCTGTTTTTGCGGCGGGGTTGCGGCTGTTCTGTGTTGCGGAATGCGCTTTGTGCGCCGGGTGATTCCCGTTTTTGTCCGCCTCTTCCTGTCTGCGTAACCGGGAGACGGTTGCCGAAGGGAAAGCGGTAGTCATTCCGGGAAAGTGCATCCTCCCGAATAAAGCGCGTTTGGGAGGGGTTGGGGAGTTTGAGGGGGAAGGGGAACCCTTTACGCGCCAGCTAAAGGGGGCCCCCTTCCCCCTCAACCCTCAATAACTCAAAAATAAAAAGGAAATATCAATGGATATACGGCGGATGAGCGGCGACCGCGGGGAAGCGGCGGTCTGGGCGGGGCGGCTGTTTGATGTGTCCGGGGGCTGGGAAGTGATGTTGTGGGACGTGCCGCGTGCTGAGCGTCGGGAGGCGTTGCCGCGGGCGCTGGCGGGTGCGGAGCTGTATCTGGCGACAAGCGGCGGCGTGACGGTGGCGTGCGCGTGGGTACGGCCCGCGCTGCCGGGATCGCGCACGGGCATAGCGCATTTTTGCAGCCTTGGCGGGCCGGAGGCGCGGGCGGCGGGCCGGGCTTTCCTGGCGGAACCGGCGCTGACGGCGCAGTATGCGGCGCTGCTGGGGATTATCCCCGCGCCGTACCGGCATGCGCGACGCTTTGTGCGGGAACTGGGCTTTACGGAATGCCTGATTCCGGGACTGTGCTGCCTGCCGGAGCGGGAACACCCCGTGCCGGGGGCGCTGGTGACGCGAAACCTGTAGAGCGTTTTGCGGGGCGGCGCTGTGCCGCCGCCTCGCGTTTCAACTTTGAAAAAAGTGAAACGCGTTAAAGGAAGCTGCCACATGCTCCTGCCCCCCCAGAAAAAGCGCGCTGGGGAAAGGATGGGGGGCCTGGGGGAAGGAAAAATAATTGGAGGAAAGAAAATGGAAAACAACGTGATGCGCGGCAATGATGCGGAAATGACCACGGCGGAACAGGCCGTCATGGGCGGCGAGGG
>CAMBWG010000291.1 GCA_945871415.1 uncultured Desulfovibrio sp. | reverse complement strand
CGGAGGACATGGCCTCGGCGGCCTCCTCGTCCGTCAGCAGCACGGGCGTGTGAATGGAAACGGCATCGCCCGATCCCTGCGCGGGCATGGACGGCAGCGCCGCCGCATTTCGTTCCAGTTCCTGAAAACGGGGATCAAGAGCCGCATAAAGACCGTTTATCGAAGTAATCATGGCTTTCTCCTGCATATCCGCCGGAGAGAGCGCGGGCTTTCGTGTCCGACGCTCCCCGGCGTGTGTCTGTTGCGCAGTGGGAGGGCTTCCCCGCGCGCCAAAGGCATGCGGGGAGACCAGCTTCTGAATCCTTATCCGCCGATAAGCTGCATGGCCATCTGCGGCAGGGCATTTGCCTGCGCCAGCATGGCGATGGCCGATTGTGAGAGAATCTGCTGCCGGACAAACTGCGTCATTTCCGTGGCCACATCCACATCGGAAATACGGGATTCCGCCTGCTGCAGGTTCTCGGCCTGAATGTTCAGATTGGTGACGGTATTTTCAAACCTGTTCTGCAAGGCCCCGAGATGCGCGCGGATCTTATCCTTATAGACAATGGCGTCGGCAATGGCGACAACAGCCCGCTGGGCATTTTCCTGAGTTGTGAGGTTGTTGCCCGCGGCGGGAACCCATTCGGTGCGCGTATCGTCCTCAAAGGTCTGCACGTAGTTGGTCGCGGTATCCACCATGCTCTTTTCGCTGCCCAGCAGACCATGATTGTCCATCCAGGACTGGCCTCCGCCGCCTATGGACTTGTAAATGTTCGTCACATCATCGGCTGTTGCCGTATATTCGGGCTCAATGGGCGCAAGGTAGCCCCCGCTGAGGTCGGGGATAGTGTCAATGGAGAAACTGCCGGCGGTAAACGTCAGATCGCCGTCGTCAAGCTCGTCGGAGCCCGTGCCGGTGCCTGCGGCGATGCCGAAGGGCGTGCCGCCGGCAGCCGCTGCCTGCATGGCGTCAATCATGGCCTGCCAGCCTTCGTCGCTGGCCTTCTTCTCTGCCAGATGCTGCGCGACCACCGGCGGATTGCCCGCGGCAAGCTCCTGATTGTAATAAGCCTCAAAGCCCGTGGTAACGCCGTCGCCGTCATACTTGCTCGAATATACGCCGCGCATGGCGTTCTCAACGCGCGTGCGGAGTTCCGCCGCCTTTGTCCTGGCCTCGGCATCAACCGCATTGTGGATGGCCAGCACCTGATCGGCATTCAGCGCGATGCCGCCGCCAAGCGCCGCCCGCGCCTTGTTTGCCGCATCCGTGAAAAGTTCGTCATAGACCTTTTCGTACACGGCTTCGTAGGCCTGTGTTCCGATCTGATTAATAAAGGCGTCCGCTCCCTCTCTGTTGCGGGGCGGCATGATGTCGTCGGGAGGCGTGGTCAGGCTGCTGATATTCTGATCATTGATGATCGTCTCGGATCTGGCCAGAACTTCCTTAATAGCAGCTTCGGTAGCGGTCTTACTTGCGGCGGCGTCAGCCTCGGCATGGAGCTGCCCTTCGGTGATGGCCGTGGTATAGGCATCTTCATAGGCCGGCAGGAAGGCGTCCTCGTAGATCTTGTCCATGACGGCCTTGGCCATTTCCCGATCCTGCGAAGCATATTCATCGGCAAGGCGCTGTGCTTCCTCTGCCGCCTTCTTGCCGGCTTCCTCGGCCGGAATACCCTCGCCTCCCGTTGCCGGAGTACCGGTAACGAGCTTGTTGTAAATGGCCGTGTAAAAACCGGGATACACTTCCGCATAAGTATTCTGGTACATCTTCTCGGCGCTGGCGTCCCGCAGTTCCTCATAGTATTCGGGAGTCAGCTCGCCCACGCGCGGTCCGACGAGCTCAAAGGCCGTATTGCCCACGCCCATGGCCGCGGCGGTGCAGTCGCCAATCTGAATGTAATAGTAGTCCTCGGCCGAATCGTTGCCGGTACCGAAATGCACCTTGAGCGCGCCGGAGGAAACGCGCTGGCTCCCGTCATGGGGGCCGCTCAGGGAACCGTCCAGCAGCTTGGTACCGTTGAAGTCCGTGGCATTGGCGATACGGGTGATTTCCGAGGCCATCTGCTGATATTCCGAATCAATCAGCATGCGCTGCGTGGAGGAATACGTGCCGGTGGCTGCCTGTTCAGCCAGTTCGCGCATGCGGATCAGCTTCTCGTCAATGATACTGAGAGCGCCGTCGGCCACCTGTATCAACGAGATGGCATCGTTGGCATTGCGCGCTCCCTGCATCAATGCGGCAATATCCGCCCGCTGCAATTCACGAATGGCAAGCCCCGCGGCATCGTCCGCGGCGGAATTGATACGCATGCCGGTCGAAAGACGCTCCGTACTGGTCGCCAGATTGGCGTAATGCGTATTCAGATTACGGGCCACATTAAAGGCCATCATATTATGATTGATGACAAGCGACATGTTTTTCCCCTTCCCTTGAGGTGGTTCGACTCTGCCCACTTCATGCTAAAAACATGCCATGATTAATTATCATATTGAAATAATTAAATATTTATAACAATAATATCCATTATAGGAAATTTTTTCCTTACAAAAAGTTGTTTTAATGACGGTTTTAATCCGCTGCCGGGTTTGCTAGAAGGAGGCGAGGAGTGCTCCATGCCCAATGTATTTGAGAATCTGGCAAGTCATTTGAAAACCAGAAGAAAACAGGCCGGTATCTCCCAGGAGGAACTCGCCCGGCAGACAGGTATTTCCTTGACGCTCATTCGCGATATCGAACGTAAAGCGGCCAATCCTACCCTTTCCAGCCTTGCCAAAATTGCCGAGGCCTTCGATATCAGCATTGCAGAACTCCTTGATTTCAATAACGATTTAAAAGATTCTGCAAAAATTTCCGCCACTCTTGTCAAAGAGCTTCGGCAGCTGCCTGCCGACAAGCTGCGCCTCATGCTGGCGTTCGTCCGCATAGCCACCATGTAGATCGTTTCACGTTGAAAAAGGTGAAACAACAGGCCGTATGCTTTGAAACACATAGCGTTTCAAACTGAAAATGCTCCAGGATCGGCAGCCTCCGAACCTTCCGGGGCGTTTTCGCCGCTGGTGTGACATCACGCTCCAGAAAACATACCGCCTGGAAAAACGTTCCTTGCGCTGTTACCGCGCCGGAAAAATCCGCGCGGAAACGGCCCGGCCGGGTCACCGCCGCCGCACGAAAAGCCTGTTTGCAACTATAAAAGGGACTTGCAGCCATACGGCGCAAGTCCCTTTTCCTTTCCCTTTCAGCTGCGCCTCGCCTTCATGACGACAGAGGCCGTCGATTCTTCCCGATCAGACGTCCGCCTCTCCCATTTCCCCGCATTGACGCCCATTTTCTAATGCGCTACCAGAAAACAAAATAGAAAAAGGCGCTCTCTGCCGGTTTTCCGCCGGCATGGCGCCCCCGGAGGAGGCTCATGCCCAATTACATGTATTTTATTCTGGCGGTAGTCGCGCTCATCGTCGGCTATATCGTCTACGGCAGCATTGTCGCCCGCATCTTCGGTGCGGATCCCAATCGTCCCACCCCTGCCAAGACCATGGCCGACGGCGTGGACTATGTGGAAATGCCCATGTGGAAAGTCTGGCTGATCCAGCTGCTCAACATCGCCGGCGTCGGCCCGGTCTTCGGCCCGGTTTCGCTGCTGTGGATCGTTATCGGCACCATTTTTGCCGGGGCCGTGCATGACTACATGTCCGGCATGCTGAGCCTGCGCTACAACGGCAGCAACGTGCCGACCATCGTGGGCTACAACCTCGGCAACATCGCCAAGCAGATCATGCGTGTCTTTGCCGTGGTGCTGCTGGTGGCTTATCGGTCGGACCTGACCAGGTACCGTT